>NZ_LARE01000001.1:0-135733 GCF_000980245.1 Odoribacter sp. N15.MGS-14 | reverse complement strand
GACCCGAATTCCGTAACCGAATTGGTTATCACTCCCGATGATCCCCGTTGGGCTTTACCTTTCAATCCTCAAGAAGCTGAAAACATGGGATGGCGACAAAATGAAGGGTGGGAATAGAGAGGTTTATAAAGTTCCTGAACCCTGCGGATGCTTTTTTACAGCCATTGGTATGGCCGATCGGGATCGGAGGTTCCGTTAAGAAGGTACCGCAGGGGCTACAGAATTTATAAACTTTAAAATACCGGGCTGCGTTACTTCCTTCCTGCTTCGTGTCACTTCGCAAGCTCCTGATGGGGGAAGCCGGACTTTTTCTGGCCTTGCCCCAAAAAACTACTTCATCATCACAAGTAAAAAAGATAAAGGCCCGAGGATCTTTTTCAATTTTTGAATACCGTGTGATTTCAGCAATTTTACGGTTGCAACTGTAATTCCCATCTTACGGGCGATTTCTTCTTGCGACAAGCCGTCGCAGGAATAGCCGATTACGGTGGCTGTACGTGGAGGAAGTTGTTTGATCGCCTCAGAAAGCAGCCGGTATCTTTCTTCTTCTATCACCCAAAGCCCTGCCTTTTGTTCAAACAGATAAGCATTGGTTTGGGCAAGATGGTTTTTCTGCATCCGAAGGTGGTTCAGGGATAGATTACGAACGGCGAGATACAGAAAATTACGTAGGGATGGGCCGGGGGATAGTTTCCGTCTTTTTTCCCAAAGGTTGATAAATACTTCCTGTACAATATCTTCGGCAGCCAACGTATCTCCCACGATCCTGAATGCAAAAGCATAGAGTGCACCTGCATAACGCCGCATAACGATTCCGAAAGCCTCGGCATCATGCCGGGTAATACGTTCGAAAAGAGTACTGTCGTCTATCGAAGCATGTTGGATCATGAAGTAAAATTAGCTAAAACCTGTCTCTGATATCTCTGAAATTTCACATTTTTAGGAATATCCTCGAAAACAAAGATAATTTTTAAAACTGATACTTCCAACGATAATCGGTCTCATCCTCTTTGTCCGGAGAATTTATTTCGGTTTATGTAGCTTTCGGGGAAATCAAAGCCAAACCCATCGGATCAGAAACCTTCAAAGTAATGAGGGAGCTAAAAGCTCCGAGCTTTGTGATATAAAAAAAGTGGAAACAGAATTTAAACAGGATAGAAAAAAAATGAAAACGACAAATATGAAAATAAAAGCAAAGACTATTTATGAGTTGAAAAAAGAGGCTGAACTCGAATGAGACAGCCTCCACAACTTTAGTATCTTCTTTCTTTGCGTTCACCGTTGAAGTTGTTGTTACGGTGGAAACCGCCACGATTTCCTGCAGGACGTTCTGTTCTAGGACGAGCTACAGTTACGTTGATTACTTTTCCATCATATTCAGCCTGATTCAGTTCGTCGATAGCTTTTTGTCCTTGTGCATCGTCAGCCATTTCTACGAAACCAAAGCCACGTGATCTACCGGTTTCACGATCAGTAATTACCTTTGCAGAGGAAATTTCTCCATATTCCCCAAATAAATCTTTTAAGTCGCCATCATTTACGGCATAACTTAAATTTGAAATGTAAATGTTCATTAAGTATAAAACTTTAATAATTAAAAATAAATTCGAAATGAGGTTGATAGCTGAAGGAAAGTCTACTTAACGATACATTATACATGAAGGCAAGTCGCTTTAAATACAAACTGATTCAATTCTCAAATACCTCGCAAAGATAAGCTATTATTTTAAATACAACGAATTATTATCCGTGAAAAATCCATAACTTTACCCAATATGAATTTATTGGAAATTTTTTGTTAGTTAAAATCGAAATTTATGCTCATTATCCTTTCGCCGGCCAAAACTATGGATATGAAAACTTTGGGAGATACTTATCCGTTTACTTGGCCTTTATTTCAGCAAGATGCCGATCTGTTGGTTGGAAAAATGCAACAATATGGTGTTGAAGAATTGCAGAAATTACTGAAAGTCAGCAAATCTCTGGCAGAGGAAAATTACAACCGTTATCAAAAATTCGATCAGGCGGACACGCCAATGAAACAAGCCCTTTTTGCCTATAACGGGAGTGTGTTCAAAACCATGCAAACCGACACGATTCCAGTGGCCGATCTCGGCTACATTCAGGACCACCTGCGGATTGTTTCTGTGCTGTATGGTTTACTCCGCCCGTTGGATCTGATAAAAGCTTACCGGCTTGCATATACGTTAAAATTGAAAGGGCTGAACCTGAAAAATTTGTATGAATATTGGCTTCCCAAACTAACAGCTCCCCTGATCGGCGATGTGAAGCGTTCGGATGGAATATTGATCAATCTGGCCAGTTTGGATGTATGGGGAGCTTTCGATGAGAAAGAACTCCGGGCACAAGTGAGAGTGATAACTCCGGAATTTCAGGAATGGCGGAATGGAAAATATGAAACGATTCGTACTTATGCCAAACAAGCCAGGGGAGCGATGACCCGTTATATTTTGCTTCATCGTCTCGAAACTCCGGAAGAAATAATCCGGTTCGAGTGGGAGGGATTTCAGTTTAATAAAGAGATCTCGGATACAGAAAGATATATTTTTACCCGAGCCAGATAAGAAAAAGCCGATTTTAGATTTTAAACAAACGGCTATCGAAGCTTAGCAGTTATTTAAAACCTAAAATCGGAACTAAAATCAGGCGTAAGTTTTTGCCTGCATTTCTCCGCGTAACACCATCAGGCCATTCATAGCCAAAGCCCGCATTTCATCCTCTCCCGGATAAACCTTCACGGGGGCGATAAAGCCGACCATACGGGTAATATAATCGGTGATGGGTTTGCCATAAGCAATACCTCCGGTCAGTAAAATAGCATCAACTTTCCCTTTCAACACAGCTGCCATAGCTCCGATTTCTTTCCCGATCTGGTAACACATGGCATCCTGAATCATACCATATTCTGCATCTACCGGTGCTTTCTCTTCCACCAGCCGCATATCGTTCGTTCCCAAATAAGCAACGACTCCGCCGTTCCCTTTCAGCATTTTCTTGACTTCGGCCTTTGATTTTCCACTAAAACACAATTCGACCAAAGCACCTGTCGGAAGACCTCCCGAGCGTTCAGGGGAGAAGGGACCGTCTCCGTCCAGGGCATTATTGACATCGACGACACGTCCGCAACAATGTGCACCGACCGAGACTCCACCTCCCATATGGGCGACGATCAGGTTCATTTCTTCGTATTTTTTCCCGACTTCCCGTGCATAGGTTCGTGCAATGACTTTCTGATTCAAAGCATGGAAAATAGATACCCTGGAAAGGGCAGGGTGACCGGAAAGCCGGGCGATCGGATCCAGTTCATCCACAACAACCGGGTCTGCGATATAGGCTTTAGTTCCGTTATGCATTTCACGTACGATATCCCGGGCGATCAATCCTCCCAGATTCGAAGCATGCTCTCCCATTACCGGATACTCCAGATCATGAGCCAAGGCATCATTTACCTCATAGATTCCCGATTCGATCGGTTTAACTAAACCGCCTCTGCCAACGATTGCATGAAAGCCGTGAATGTCCCAACCTGCTTGCTGCAATTCGGATAAAATGATATTCTTCCGGAATTGGAATTGTGAAGCGACGGTTGCATAAGGACTCAGTTCCTCGGCTGTATGACGGAGTGTTTTGGAAAAGATCTCTTTTTCATCTTCAAAAATCGCAATTTTTGTAGAGGTCGATCCCGGATTGATGGTTAAAATTTGAAATGACATACTTTCACTGTTGAGTTTAGATTATTAATTATTTTACTACAAAAGTTGTAAAATGAAATCAAAACTCAAAGAAAAGCAGCAATTTTATATTAATTTTAGGATATTAGCGAATAACCAGAAGTTTTTCATGATCGAATCGTTGCATTTCAAACAAATCGCGTTCGGGCCATGAATGGACAGAAGCCATAGCTTGTCTTACCGCATTGTCGATGTAATGAGGGAAACGCGAGCCCTTCCAGCTGCTGGTGTTGGTCAGGAATACCCACGAATAACCGTCTTTTTGCTTTTTCATCAATGCACTGGTACCTGCTAATGTACCGCTACGAAACCATTCTCCCCGGCTAGTCGTCTCTATCCAACCGATGGGGTAGGCACTGGGAACTTCCTGGGTCATGTAGTCGATCGACGCATCACTCAGCAGATCGGGGATACCCGGATCTTTATCGATGACTGCCAGGAAACGTAAAAGTTCGGCTGGAGAAGCGACCCAACCACCTGCACCGTAGAGTTCTTCAATATTATTGCCACCGTTACTACGTGCAACCAATTTTCCGCTTCCATCACAAGCCTGAATCTGTTCTGCATTGGAAACTTCATAATATTTTACCTCATTAGGCAATTTATCATCATACAGATTTTTACCTAAATGCATGTCGAAACAACCGGCAGGACGCAAGATATGTCTTTTTACATAAAGTTCGTAATCTTCACCCGAGACCTTTTCTATTACTTTAGATAAGATGCCGTAACCGATATTGGAATAGCGGGCTCCGGAACCGGGAGTAAATCCCAATCTTCGGGAAAGCACGAATCGTATCATCGTATTCAGATCGGCAGGAGGAGGTACCTGCATTTTCCTGGCAATCTCAACCGGACAAAACATGGGGTCACCATAGGCAATGGAAAATCCTCCCTGATGACGTAATAAATTTTCGACGGTGATTTTAGTCGTACGGGGGTCTTTTATATCTGAAAAAATGGTATCGTTTAAAATTCCCTCGGGACCGAAAACCCGATCCTGTAAAGTCAGTTTACCTTCTTCCTGCAACTTCATGATAGCCACGGCAGTAATTAACTTGGAGATAGAAGCTATCCGGAAAACATGCATGACATCCATGGGGACGTTTTCTTCTTCATCGGCAAAGCCATATCCTTTACTATAAATCAAACGATCGTCCTTCATCAAAGCAAAAGAAGCTCCCTTAATTTCCCATTTTTGCATAAATTTTCGGATTATCCGATCGAATTTCAAGGTGATGTCCAATTCAGAGTCATTGTTATTAATAACTTGATTTGCAGGGAAAAGCATAAGCGAATCGGAGGAAAGGGTTGAAGATAACAAGGTCGTATCTTCAGCCGGGGAAAATATACTCTCTTCCAGACTCATTCTCCAGGGCTTTACAAAAATAATCAGTCCGGCGACCAGTATCAATATAATATATTTCATTACTTATTTTAATGTTGTAATGAGCGGATCTCATACACAAGATGCTCATCGAACGAGTTTTAATACCATTATTTTGCAATATTATAAAAAAGATGACTTTTATAAAACTTTTGGGGAATAAAAACTTCTTAATATTACCTAAAAGTGGCTTTAACACTCTTCAAGCAATCTGAAATAATATTTCATCAGTTCTTGTAATAATGGTAATCCGGGATCGAAACGAAGCTCATCGATTCGGTTGATTGGCAAAATTAGAGGAGAAGTCCCGGACAGAAAAGCAGCATCATACCGGGCTAATTCAGAGACAGGAATACGCTTTTCAATGATCGGAAACCGATGTTTATGGCAAATATCGAATACTCTTTTCCGGCTTGTGCCGGGAAGAACATACTCTAAAGGGGCAGTAAAGATGACATTGTCCCCGATAAAGAACACATTGGAACGGGAACCTTCTGTGATATATCCTTCTTTATCGACCAATAAGACCTCGTACACCTGTTTTTGTTTTATCAGTCGGTTCGTACGTGTCCGTAAATCCGTATTGATGTATTTTACACCGGGATTTTCACGCATGGCGGAATAAGTCAGGGTCGGAACTCCTTGTTTATAATCTTCGGAAGTGGGATAAGCATGCGGAATTTGGAAAATATATTCATCCGGTTTGCCCGATGTAAAATGCAGTACGTATTTCAGATTACCTTCGGTCATGTTTTCCAGCCGGATAAAATGCTGCAATTTATCCGGTAGGTTTAAATCTTCCACATGAATATCGATGTTTGATTTTTTTAGTGAATTATCCAATCTTAAGAGATTATCTTTTAAGAAGATGGGATTCCCTTTAAAAATCCGGATCACTTCGTATATGCTCAGGCCCTTTTCAAATATTTTTTCTGAAAATCCGGCCTCTGATGTAACAAGGTTATTCTGTAAAATCATGGCTTTACAATATTCAAATCGTTTATTCTTATAAGTTTTTACAAAGATACAAAATACCTATTTCCGTTTCTCAATAATTTGGCGTAATTTTGGGCACATTTATGGAGAATAGCTTACAAATACAACAGATCGAGCTGTTCCTGGAAGAGGTGATTATCCGGGAGCTGGGTAAAATGCAGGAAATAGAAATTTCTTATATGCCATTTGTATTGATGGGACAGGCGATCGAGGTATTGGGCGGCTTTCTGGACAATAAACCGATGAAAGCGAAAGGACAGTCTTCCCGTCGGTTTTCAAATAGTGTAAACCGGTTGTTCGGAGGAAGATATCGTTTGTTGAACGATAAGCTTTATTTATATGATAAATTGCGCAACCAAATGACACATACATTTATTCCAGGAGGGGATTTGTTGCTTTTAAACCATGCAGATCCTGCCGGTCGTTATCAGCATTTACAGTATTCCGGAGGAAAATTAGTTTTAATAGCCGACGTGTTTTATCAGGATATTTGTCAGGCTTGCCGGCGTTTGGTGAATCATTTGAAGGAAGGCCGGATAAAACCGAAAAATATAGCATTTGAGAATGAAGGATAAACGGATCATATTGATCGGAGCAGGGAATGTCGCTCATCATTTAGCTCCTGCCTTATTGAAAGCAGGGTTGAATTTGTGTCAGATTTATAGCCGGAGTATCGAATCGGCCCGGGAATTAGGCAGGAAAACCGGTATTACTTATACTGCTGATCTTTTCGGTATCTATCCGGATGGGGATATTTATATTTTTTGTGTAAGTGACGATGCATTACTCTCACTGTTCAAGAGTATCCGGATCAATAAAGAGGCTATAATCCTGCATACGTCCGGCAGTTTGCCCATGGATATTTTTAAGCCCTATGTCACTTATTACGGAGTTTTGTATCCTTTACAGACTTTTACCAAAAAGAGGGATCTGGATTTTAAAGAGATCCCCTTGTGTATCGAGGCTTCGAATCCGGAGGTTCTGGAAGTGCTCCGGGGATTGACAAGACTCTTGTCGGTGAGAGTAGAGGAAATTTCTTCAGAGAAAAGGAAAACTTTGCACTTGGCTGCAGTCTTTGCCAATAATTTCGTCAATCATTTATACGGTATTGCCGGGCAGATTTTGGAACAGGAAGGATTGGATTTCAGTTTATTACGCCCTTTGATTTTTGAAACGGCTCACAAAGTCATGCTGATGACTCCCGAAAATGCCCAGACAGGTCCTGCCCGCCGGGGAGATGAGTCGATCCTGGGTATGCATAAGGCGATGCTGAAAGATAACCGGAAATTATTAAATTTGTATACCCAACTTTCTGATTCTATCCGTGCTTCCGTATTGAAGTCTGCCGAACAGAAAGCGGAGAGCGATAATAAACCTTTAATGTTAACTTTGTGGTAATCAAAATAGAAAATGAAATTTTTTAAAGACGAACTTAAAAAAATACGGGCTTTTGTATTCGATGTCGACGGAGTATTGTCACATCAATCCCAAAATCTCACACCGGACGGAGAATTGATAAGAACTTCCTGCACGAAAGACGGATATGCCATTATGTACGCTATCCGGAAAGGGTATATCATTGCCGTTATTTCGGGAGGTGGGGCACCGGGCGTACGCGAACGTTTGGAGAAATTAGGAGTCAGACCGGAGGATATTTATCTCAAAGTCGCTAATAAAACAGAGGCTTTAGCAGAAATCGAACAACGTTATTCGCTGGACAAAGAAGCCATTATGTATATGGGCGACGACATTCCGGATTATAAAGTGATGACCCAAGTCGGATTACCGGTTTGCCCGCTGGATGCTTGCGAGGAAATCAAATCGGTTGCCAGGTATATTTCTGATATCACCGGAGGAGACGGATGTGTAAGAGATGTTATTTCCCAGGTGCTGAAAGCGAAGGGAGATTGGATGGATACCAACTGTTATGTAAAAAGCATGTAAATTGAAGAAAAAGTTTATTTATATAATAATAAGTAAGTATGTATGAGATACTTCGGTTAATACGGATTCGTACCATTGCTTTTGCAGCTCTGACGATGTATGCCATGCGTTATCTGGTCATTCGGCCGATGCTGGATATCAATGGATTGGCTTTACAAATGACCGGGTGGGCGTTTTTTCTGCTCGTTGTTGCCGTATGCTGTCTGATATCGGGGGCTTATGTGATCAACGATTATTTCGATACCAAAAGCGATCGGATTTCAGGAATTAAAAAGGTCGTTGTAGGAAAAAGCATTAGCCGGAGAGTGGCCATATCGTTACATACTGTACTTAACCTGTTTGCCGTTTCTATCGCCTTTTATCTGGGATTTGCCGTGGGAGTCTGGAAAATCGGAATCCTGTTCCTGTTGGTATCCGGAATCCTTTGGTTCTATTCTTCTACTTACAAGAAATATTTTTTGACGGGAAATTTGTTGGTGGGTATACTGGCTTCTTTGATTCCAATCAGTGCTATCGTTTACGAAATTCCGTTATTGAATATGGCTTATGCAGAACTCCTCATCGAAACCGGAACGAATTTTTTATACATGTTCGATTGGGTATTTGGATTCGCCTGGTTTATCTTTTTGAATACTTTGATGTATGAGATCAATAAGGATATATACACGGTAGAAGGAGACCGGGAAAACGGGAATCATACCATTCCTGTAAAGTTGGGAATCAGGGCGGCAGAAGGAATTATTACCGCTTTAGCAGGTGTAGCTATGATTTCGGCTGTGCTGGCCTATTTCGTCGAATTCTCAGCTTCTTTAGCCATACTGATTTACATCATCTTCGCTTTGTTGCTTCCTTATGGGATATATATCATCTCCATCTTGAGCGGTAAGCGGAAAAGACGCTTCCAATTGTGGCTGATTCGTCTGATTATGGTATTGTGTTTGGGTGTCAGTGTATTTTTAAGACATTTCTTTTTCCTTATTTTTGCAGATTGAACGATCGGATAATAAAAATAAGATCTATGGAATATAAATTAATATTGGCTTCGGCTTCTCCAAGACGGCATCAGTTGATGTGTGATGCCGGATTTAAGTTTGAAGTAAGACTAAAACATACGGAAGAAATCTGGCCTGAGGGATTGGCCGTAGAGGAGGTTCCGGAATATCTGGCTGGTTTGAAAGCCAAAGCGTTCGACGGGGAACTGAAAGAAGGTGAGTTATTGATTACAGCCGATACCGTGGTCTGCTTGGATGCGAAGATACTCGGCAAGCCTGAAAACCGGGAACATGCAATCGAAATGCTACATCGATTATCGGGAAGAAAACATCAGGTTGTCACCGGAGTGTGTCTGACCACGCTTCAGGAACACCGTTCCTTTTCTGCCTATACGGACGTCTATTTCAAAACTTTGTCGGATCAGGAAATTATCTGTTATGTAGATACCTATAAACCTTTCGATAAGGCAGGTGCTTATGGAATACAGGAATGGATCGGTTACATCGGGATTGAAAGAATAGAAGGTTCTTTTTATAATGTCATGGGACTACCGGTTCAACAACTGTACGAAGCTTTGAGACGTTTTCCGAAGAAATCATAACATAAATTATAAACAATAAAACCAAATCTATGAAGAAAAAAGCTCTGTTTTTAGTTCTGGCTTTATGGATGAGCTGGATAGGTTGTTATGCCGACGAAGGCATGTGGATTCCCATGTTGTTGAAGAAATACAATATCGAAGACATGCAAAAAGAGGGGTTCAAACTGACCGCAGAAGATATTTACGATATTAATAAAGCCTCTTTAAAAGATGCCGTTATCGGTCTGGGCCGGGAAGGGCAGCCTTTTTTTCATTTTTGTACCGGTGAAATCATCAGCAACGAAGGACTGGTAGTAACCAATCACCATTGTTCCTTCGACATGATTCAGAACCACAGTAGTTTGGAACACAACTACCTGAGAGATGGTTTTTGGGCTAAGACCAAAGCAGAGGAATTGGCTAATCCGGGAGTGACAGCTTCTATTTTAGTCCGCATGGAGGATGTGACTGAAAAAGTGAAGGCACAATTATCTCCGGAAATGACCGAACAAGAAAAGAATGCAAAGATTACCTCCATTTGTAAACAATTGGAAGCAGAAGCAGTCAAAGGGACTAACCTAATGGCGAATATTAAGCCATATTTTAATGGGAATCAATATTTTATGTCGGTATTTAAAATTTACAAAGACGTTCGTTTAGTAGGCGCACCACCATCGGCTATCGGTAAATTCGGAGGAGATACCGACAACTGGATGTGGCCGAGACATACCGGAGATTTTTCGGTATTGCGTATCTATGCCGATGCGAATAATGAACCTGCGGCTTATTCGGCCGACAACAAACCCTACCGTCCGGCGACTTTCTTCAAAATTTCCAATAAAGGGATACAGGAAGGAGATTTTACGATGGTTTTCGGATATCCCGGGACTACTAATGAATACCTGACTTCTTATGCGATAGAACAGCTTCAGAACATAGAAAATCCGCATAAGATAGCTATCCGTACGGCAAAATTGAATATCATCAACGACGCCATGGAATCGGATGAATTGCTGCGGATCAAATATGCTTCCAAAGCTGCCAGTGTTGCGAATGCCTGGAAAAAGTGGCAGGGAGAAACCAAAGGGCTGAAAAGATTCAATACGATTGCCTTGAAACAACAGCAGGAAAAAGAATTTCTACAATGGGCTGCAGATAAAAAAGAATACAATAGCTTACTGAATCAGTACAAGGAACTCTATCAGAAGAGAAAAGACCTGATACTGGCCGCTTCTTATCTTAATGAAGCCGGTAAACGAGGTGCCGAGATCGTTGGCTGGGCAGCCGATATTTATAAAAAACTGAACGTTTCTGCCGAAAAGCTAGAGGAAGCCAAAGAGCAACTGAAAGCAGGAGCTGAGGAGTTTTATAAGGATTATGATGCAGCTACCGATCAGAAAATCCTGGTGGAGATGTTGCGGCTTTATAATCAGAACCTGACTCCGGACTGGATTCCAGAAGAGGTACAACTGGCTAACCGGAAAAAAGGCATCGAAGCTTATGTACAGACGCTTTTCTCTAAATCTATACTTGCAGATCAGGAAAATACGATGAAACTCATCGCGCAAGCTACTCCGGATACCTATAAAAAGTTAGAGAAAGATCCGGCTTACCGTCTATCGCTTTCGATGAATACTTTTTATGCGCAAAATATATTTCCCGAATTAGCTAAAATAGAAAAAGAAATTACCCGCTTAAATCAAATTTGGCTTGCCGGTTTGATGGAAATGCAGCCGGATAAAACCTTTTATGCAGACGCCAACTCTACGCTGAGGGTCGCTTACGGAAAAGTACAGGGCTATTCGCCATGTGATGCGGTTTATTACAAACATTATACGACTTTAAATGGGATTATGGAAAAAGATAATCCTGAAATCTATGATTATAATGTTCCGCAACGGTTGAGAGAGATTTATCAGAATCAAGATTTCGGAAATTATACCCAAAACGGAGAAATTCCGGTTTGTTTTATAGCCACCAATCATACTACCGGTGGAAATTCCGGTAGTCCGGTTTTAAATGCCGAAGGCCATTTGATCGGTCTGAACTTCGACCGGGCTTGGGATGGCGTGATGTCGGATATGCAATATGACGCTGAAATATGCCGGAACATTTCGGTGGATATCCGCTATGTCCTTTTTATCATCGATAAATTAGCCGGAGCCAGTCATCTGATCGACGAGATGGTCATTGTTACCGATTAAAAAAAACGCTCATCTGTCTAAGCTTTGGGGCAGATGAGCGTTTTTTTAGTTCTGTTTTTTATTTTACTCTTTTCTCTACAACTTCCCAGTTGACTATTTGCCAGAAATTTTCAATGTATTTTGCTCTTGCATTTTGTGTGTCGAGGTAGTAAGCATGCTCCCAGACATCCATGGTCAACAAGGGATATTTACCGTTTTTCAATGGATTTTCGGCATTCGGAGCCGGCCAAATCTCTAATTTATCATCTTCCTGTACCAACCATACCCAGCCTGATCCGAAGAGAGCCGTTCCGGCTTGGGTGAATTTTTCCTTGAAATCCTCGAAACTGCCGAAATTCTTTTCCAGCAGATTGCTTAATTTGCCTCGGGGAGCCTGTGCTCCGGAATGGTGCAGGGCTTCGAAATAAAAATAATGATTAAAAACCTGAGCTGCATTATTGAATAAACCGCCGGACGCTTTCTTGATGATCTCATGGATCGGCTGATCGTCGAATTGAGTTCCGGCCTTCAATTTGTTGGTATTGTCGATATAAGCAGCCAAATGTTTACCATAATGGAATTTGACCGTCTTTTCGCTGATGTATGGTTCCAGACTATTTTCTGCGTAGGGCAGAGGTTGAAGGGTAAACTTATTGTCTTTATCTCTGGTGTTAACTTCTTTGCATGAAAGCAAACCGCAATGACAAGATTCTGTATTCATAATAAATAAGATTTGATAGTTGATATTAGTATTAATACGTAACGATAAAATTCAATGTTTCTAAAGTAATAAAAAAAAACGGTTGAATGAGTATTTCAACCGTTTTTTTTGTATTTGTAATCCTCTGTTATGCATAATCCAACTTATCCAACATAAGTACAAAGCCGATTTCTATTTTACGGATTTGTGTCAAAATTTCTCCCAGCTGATTTTTTACCTCTTTCATAATCATGGCTTCCATGCCTTCCGGCATCTGGCTGAAATCTATTTCCATCATATCGACGATCATAGCGGCAATCTGATTTTCCATCATGGAATAAATCACCTGAAGGTAAACTTTATCGAAATACATCGTCATCTGTTTTCCCCGGATATCGTACTTGAAACTGATAGCAGGAATATTGGCCGCTTTATCTCCCATCAGATGCGCCATGACCTCTTTGTCTAAAGTAATCTGCAAATAATTACCCGATAACTCGTAGGTTCCGGGGAGATTGTACACGTCACCCTCTTTCATCCGGGCTGAAATGATCAGCTGCTTATTTTCTTTAAACTGGATTCCCTTGAAATAGGCTCCCATTTTTTCGGTTGCCATGGCATTGAACATAGCTTTAAACTCTGTCACAGCGATTTTCTTTTCATAATACGGTTTCATGCCGATACGAATGGTATCGCTGGCATATTCGAATGCAAAATGGGGTTTTTCGTATGCCCCGTATCTATTGGCCAGATCGGGTGTATCCTTATCGTCGTCGTTACAGGATATCGTGCAAAACGCAACAAAGCTTATCAGGAATAAAGAGATTAATGTTTTCATATTCAAAGTTTTAATAATTAAATTTTAAAAGTAACAGAAGCACCGAAGCGGGCAGGGGCTCCGGATTGTCCCATATCGTTGTAGATCGGTAATTTTTGACCGACAGGATTGTTCAGCATATAAGTAAAGAAAGCTTTATCCAGTATGTTCTTCCCCCATATCCTAAAATCGGCGTATTTACCCGAAATAGAAAGATCCAGATTCCACAAAAAATATGGTTTTTGTTTCAGCAGATTGGCTTCATCGAAATATTGTGTCCCGAATCCAGTCACAGTCGTTGAAGCGACAAATGAACGAAAACAGGAAGTTTTTACCGCTTTCTGGTAAATGAAACCCGTATTGCCTGTAAACTCAGGAGCCATGACGATCCGATTGCCTTCATGGGATTTATCCAGATTGTGGTAATATTCAGCATGGCTATATCCGGCCGATAGTATATAAGTGAGATTAGGCAAAAATTCCCAGCGCAAATCCATTTCACCTCCCAGACTATGAGCATCACCGGCATTCTTTATGCCAGGTCCCATCATTCCCATGACGAAGATCTGCTGGTCTTTCCAATCGATGTAGAACAGAGCAGCATTCAGATTGAATTTATAATCGGAACTGAAATATTTCATACCGATCTCATAATTCCAAAGTTTCTCTTCATCATAGCGGAGATCGACCACCTGTGAGCTCATCTCATTGACGATAATGTTGTAGCCCCCGGCTTTATAGCCTTTAGAAACACTCAAATATAAAGACAGGTTATCGTTCCATCTCTGTAAAAGTGAAAACTTGGGCAACCAGGCTTTAAAACCTTTATCTTCCTTCGAATCGTGGTAACTTGTATATTGTTGTTGTCCACTGAACAACAAACTATCCCGGTAGTTCAATTCCGATTTTTCGTAATCATACCGCAAACCTGCCGTCAGGGACATACCCGGCCATATTTCCTTTAGGGTTACCTGACCGTATCCGGCTATTCCCCAGGTTACCGTATTATTATGGTACTTAGCGTTATCCAAAGCCATGGGCAATAAATAAGCCTTGTCTTTCCCAAAGGTCGCCAGATAACGATTCGTCAGATCTTTATAAAAACCGAAAGCCCCGGCAGTCCAATCGACATGCCGGTTTTCATTCGACTGGATATTGAACTCCTGAGTCAGTAAGTTCTGCCTGGATTTTTTACCGTTATCGAATACATCCAGATAAGTAAAATCTGCATCGAGCATCTGTCTGTCCTGCGTCCGGGAATAAGAAGTGACCGTATTAAAAGCAAGTCTTTGCCATTTCTTTTTCAAATTCAGATAGGAAGAAAGCAGGTCGCGCTTATAAGAAGAAGGTATATTGTAATTTACCGTATAGCGATGTACTTTCAGCGAATCGATCGCAGCATAGGCATAACCTCCGTCGAAGGAATGGTTGAAGTTTATACCGAAACCAATTTCCCAGTTATTTTCCGTAAATACATTCCCCTGATAACGAATATTATAGGAGTCCGAAGGATTGGATTTCCGGTCTTGTTCATAGTGATTTTTGAAATAGCCTTCAGACTTATTGTACGAGAAAGACAATTTATTATATAAACGTTTCCAGGGAAGGTTCAGGACTAAATTATAATTTTGTGACCGGTAACTGGAATATCCTATTTTTACCTGTGCAGCGAATACATTCGACGGGGGATTGGTGTTTATATTGATCAAACCGTTGATACTATTACGCCCGTACAAGGTAGTTTGAGGTCCGCGCAGCACTTCGATTTGCCGGATGTCGTATAAATCGAAGACAAAGGCGTTCTTATCGAATACGGGTACACCGTCTACATAAAGTCCGACAGGTGGGGTACCCGAAACAGTACCGATACCGCGGATATAGAGGGGAGTTGATAATTTTAACCCTCCTTCCTGCATATAAAAATTAGGAACTATTCCGGAAATATTCCGTAAATCCGGATTGTTCTCTCCGGGAATAGAACGGGGGGTAATGACCGTTAAAGCGGTCGGAATATCACCTGGATTCAGTTCTCTCTTTTCGGCGGTAACGACTACTTCTTGTAATTCTCTTACTATATTGTAGGTGGAATCCGTCGATAAAACGGACATTTGTTGCGCAGAAAGTCCACTATATAGTAATACACCAATAATGCAAAAAATAAAACGCATATTGAATTTTTTTTAATTAAAAAACGATGTTGGTAAAATTCGGGCAGCCGAATAAATAAGTTTAAACAGTTGCAGGAGGTGCCCGTAAAAGCAGGTGGGTAAGGGCAGGAGAGAGGTAAAAAACGGATTGAAATAACGGAAGATCCGGCTTGCAGTCACAGAATACCTCTGCCTTGGAATAAGTTTTTTGTTCTTGTTTTTCAACCTGATAAAAGTAAGCCTTTTCAAAAGAAGATGTTCCGGTTTGTTGATACACAACAACTTCCGGGAGTATTGGATCGACTTCCGGACTACCTGCAGCGCCTCTGAAATAAAAACACACGATCAAAAAGGCCGGAACCAGCAGGTAAATAAATAGGTGTGCTGACATTCCCAGAAAAAACATGTTACAAAACTACAAATAAAATGGAAGGATAGAGTAAAAATAGCAGATTAATTTTTTCCTCTAAAAAACATTGAAATTTTTGTTTTTTATAAAAAAGTTGTAATTTTGTATTCGTTATAAATTTGTAATGATTACAATTTAACAATGAATACAAATATCAATGCACGGGATTATTTGGAAAAGTGTGGGATTAAACCTTCTTTGCAACGGATAGCTATTGTAGAATATCTGATGGAAAACCGTATTCATCCTACTGCCGACGATATATATCATGCATTGTGTATCCAAGTACCTACTTTGTCTAAAACGACGGTATACAATACGATGCGTCTGTTTGCCGAGCAAGGAGCGGTACTTCCACTGGTTATCGACGATAAAAATGTTCGGTTCGACATCGATACTTCCTGTCATGCTCATTTCCAGTGTTGTGCGTGTAATCGGGTGTTCGATATTCCGGTTGAAAAAATAGGATTATTAAATACCAAACAGATCGGGGATTTGTATGTCACGGAAACCCATCTTTATTATAAAGGATATTGTAAAGCTTGTAGAAATAAAACGGCAGGGTAGTACCCCCTTTAAATTATATTAATCAATAAAATCAAGACGTTATGAAAAAGTTTATCTGTACGGTATGTGGTTATGTTTATGAAGGTGAAGAAGCTCCTGAATTCTGTCCTCAGTGTAAAGTTCCAAGAAGTAAATTCAAAGAATTGGTTGAAACCGAAGGTGCTTTAACTTTTGCAGACGAACATGTGATCGGTGTAGCTAAAGGAGTAGATGCTGAAGTTTTAGAAGGACTGAAAGCTCATTTCACTGGAGAATGTACCGAAGTAGGGATGTATTTGGCTATGAGTCGTCAGGCAGACCGGGAAGGTTATCCGGAAGTGGCGGAAGCTTTCAAGCGTTATGCCTGGGAAGAAGCAGAACATGCAGCTAAATTTTGTGAGTTGCTCGGCGAATGTGTCTGGGATACTGAGACCAACCTGAAAAAAAGAATGGAAGCTGAAGCCGGTGCTTGTGAAGACAAGAAGAGAATCGCTACGCTGGCTAAAAAACTCAACCTGGATGCTATCCACGATACCGTTCATGAAATGTGTAAAGACGAAGCCCGTCATGGAAAAGGGTTTGAAGGTCTGTACAACAGATATTTCAAAAAATAATCCCACATCCCGCGGGTAAGCTTTACCTGCGGGATATAAAACTCTGACGGGCCTTGCATCGTATGATTTAGAAACATTAAATCGAAATAGGATGAAAAGGATCGTTTTATTACGCCACGGAGAAAGTCTGTGGAATCAGGAAAATAAATTTACCGGCTGGACGGATGTCGATTTATCTCCCAAAGGGATTCAAGAAGCCATCAAAGCCGGAGATTTACTGAAAGAAAAGGGATTTGTATTCGACAAAGCCTATACTTCTTATCTGAAAAGAGCCATCAAAACACAGAATTATGTACTCGACCGTTTAGACCAGGATTGGATTCCGGTAGAGAAAAACTGGCGGCTGAACGAAAAACATTACGGGGCTCTGCAAGGACTCAATAAAAGTACGACTGCTGCCCGATACGGTGACGAACAAGTATTGATCTGGCGGCGAAGTTATGATATTCCGGCCCCGGCTTTATCACCGGAAGATCCACGGAATCCCCGATTCGATCCCAGATATAAAGATGTACCGCCAGCCTTATTGCCTGAAACAGAATCTTTGAAAGATACTGTCGAACGTATCTTACCTTATTGGAAAGAAGAAATATTTCCTTCATTGACACATATCGATCAAATTTTGGTTACTGCGCACGGAAACAGCTTGAGAGGAATCATTAAATACCTGAAAAATATTTCCGATGAGGATATCGTCGGTTTGAACCTTCCTACAGCCGTACCTTATGTTTTTGATTTCGACAATGACCTTCGCCTGATCAACGACTATTTTCTGGGAGATCCCGAAGAAATTAAGAAATTGATGGAAGCAGTAGCCAAACAAGGACAAAAAAAGTGAATCTTTTTTGTTTAAAGTTCCTCAATTCCCTGGACCCTATAGACGTGTCTCTACGGTCGCTGGTGTGACCGATCGGAAATAAAGTGCCAGTCCTGTAGGATCCAAGGAATTTATAAATTGAAAATCTGTCCATTTCTAATATTTAAGCCAGTTTAATATGGGAATCCAGATAGACATCCTGTATGGCATGTAATAATTGAACTCCTTCAGCCATTGGTTTTTGGAAGGCTTTTCGGCCTGAAATCAAGCCCATACCGCCGGCTCTTTTATTGACTACAGCGGTGATGACAGCTTCTTTTAAGTCACTTTCCCCGTGGGATTCCCCGCCCGAATTGATCAGGCCGATACGTCCCATATAACAATTAGCCACTTGATAGCGGCATAGATCGATCGGATGTTCGGAGGTTAATTCAGTGTACATCCGTTGATCGGATTTAGAATAATTCAAGGCAGAAAAACCACCGTTGTTCTCGGGAAGTTTCTGTTTTATGATATCTGCTTCTATACTCACGCCCAGATGATTTGCCTGCCCGGTCAGATCGGCTGCAACATGATAATCCTTACCGAATTTTTTGAATGCCGGATTCCGCAGATAACACCATAAAATGGTAAACATACCTAATTCATGCGCCTGACCGAATATTTTCGCAATTTCGACCAGTTGTCTGCGACTTTCCGGTGAACCGAAATAAATAGTCGCACCGATTCCGATGGCTCCCATATCCCAGGCTTCTTTGACCTGACCGAATAAAATCTGGTCATATGAATTGGGATAACTAAGAAGTTCGTTGTGATTGATTTTTACTACAAACGGTATTTTATGGGCATACTTCCGGGCGACACTCCCCAAAACTCCGAAAGTAGAAACAACGGCATTACATCCTCCTTCAATAGCTAGTTTAACGATGTTTTCCGGATCGAAATACAGCGGATTAGGAGCGAAAGAAGCCCCTGCCGTGTGTTCGACCCCCTGATCTACCGGCAAAATGGATACATATCCGGTATTGGCCAATCTTCCCTGCATCAACAATCTCCGCATATTATTCAGGGTCGGGAGATTCCGGTCGCTATTCATCCAAACCTTTTCAATAACATCAGGCCCTGGAGTGTAGAGAAGTGATTTGTCGATCGTTTTACAAGAATGTCCTAAATAATATTCTTGCTTATCGCCAAGAATCTGGGCGATTCTGATAGATTTTTCCATAAACGAAATATTTTAGTTCATATTCGGTTTACGGTATTTTTTGCAGGTTGTTTCCGGTCAGCGGGTTTTAATTCCGGCAGAAGCATAGATCAGAAAGATTGCCGGCCGTTTATTGATATCCGGTTTCTGTTTCTTCCAATCCTGAATAGACATTGTTCTGATATATTCATTTTCAGTAGTAATATCACAAGCTATCGAAAGTAAAGTTTGAGGATGTAATACTTGAAGCATTTCTTCAAAAAGCTTCAGATTCCGGTAAGGGGTTTCAATAAAAATCTGGGTTCGGTTTTCAGCTTGTGACTGGCGTTCAAAATTTTTTAAGGCTTTATTTCTTTCGGGGCTCTTTATGGGCAGATAACCGTTAAATGAAAAATGCTGGCCGTTACAGCCCGAAGCGATTAAAGCCAACAAAATCGACGATGGACCGACCAGCGGCACAACTTGAATCGCTTTCCGATGGGCTAAAGCGACCAATTCTGCTCCGGGATCTGCGATTCCCGGACAACCGGCCTCTGAAATAATACCGACATCCTCTTTCTCCAGGTAAGGCAAACAAGCTTCGACTGCTTTGCGATCCGAATGTTCGTTTAATTCCAAAAAAGTCAATTCCTCCAAAACAATCGATTTATCGATCTGTTTCAAGAAACGACGGGTATTTTTGGGATTTTCGCTGGCGAATATTTTTATATTTTTAATGCGGGCGATTACTTCGGAAGGTAACACCCCATGGATATTTGAATCTCCCAACGTATTGGGAATCAGAAATAATTTTCCCATATTAAAATTCAGAAATCGATAGACATTTTAGGAATTAAAATCTGTTCAAAGGTAACACCAATTTTGTAATATATGTTATCTTTGTGGAGACAATTTAAGACTGTATGAAATTAACTATTCTGGGAAGTGGAACATCACAGGGTATTCCCGTGATTGCTTGTGATTGTCCGGTATGCCGTTCAGCCGATCCACATGATAAACGGCTGAGAGCTTCTGCCATGCTGGATATAAAAGGAAAGAAAATTATTATAGATGCAGGACCCGATTTCCGGTATCAAATGCTCCGGAGTCAGGTGAAAGACCTGCGGGCGATATTACTGACCCATGGCCATAAAGACCATATCGGTGGCTTGGATGATGTGCGGGCTTTCAATTGGGTGAAACAAGGAGCTGTCGACGTATACGGTAACGAGGGAACCCGGGAAGTTGTATACAAAGATTTCTCTTATGCCTTCGCAGCTTTCCGTTATCCCGGTGTGCCTGAAATCAACTATCATGTGATCGACGACCGGCCTTTTTACATAGATGATATTCAAGTGGTTCCTATTCCGGTTTTGCATTATAAAATGCCCGTACTGGGATTTCGGATCGGTAATTTTGCTTATATCACCGATGCAAAAACAATCCCGGCCTCTTCCATGGAACGGCTGAAGGGGGTCGAATATCTGGTAATAAATGCACTTCGCAAGGAATTGCATATGTCTCACTTCAATTTAGAAGAAGCACTTACCATGATAGCCCGTATCCAGCCTAAAAGTGCTTTTTTGACCCATATCGGTCATCAAATGGGACTTTCGGCAGAGGTATCAAAAGAGTTGCCTGTTCAGGTAAAATTAGCATACGATACCCTGGAAATTGAAATTCCTGATCGGGAGATTTTCGAAAATCGATCGTAAAAAGAAGAGGTAAATTTCTTTTATAATGTCTGAATTTATTACATTTGTGTGATTTTTACAGAATTAGGGAAAAACAGTGTGGTTTTCCCTTTTATTTCTTTGATTAACAGTAATTTAAATATAGATGGAAAACGGCGGAGAAAAAATTATTAAAATCAACATTGAAGAGGAAATGAAATCATCTTACATTGACTATTCAATGTCGGTGATTGTTTCGCGGGCTTTACCAGATGTACGTGATGGTCTGAAACCCGTTCATAGACGAGTCTTGTTCGGTATGGATGAATTGGGATTGACCTCGGGTAAACCATACAAGAAGTCAGCTAGAATTGTAGGAGAGGTGTTGGGTAAGTATCATCCTCACGGCGATAGTTCCGTGTACATGGCTATGGTCCGGATGGCACAGGAATGGTCATTGCGCTATCCGTTGGTGGACGGTCAGGGAAACTTCGGCTCGGTAGACGGGGATAGTCCTGCTGCAATGCGTTATACGGAAGCACGTATGGCGAAAATTACTGAAGATATGTTGATCGATATCGACAAGGATACCGTCGATATGATGGATAACTTCGACGGTTCGTTGAAAGAACCGACAGTTCTTCCGACCCGTATACCTTATTTATTAGTGAACGGAGCCTCGGGGATTGCCGTCGGTATGGCTACCAATATGCCGCCTCACAACATCAAAGACGCTATAGATGCTATTTGTGCTTATATCGATAATAACGATATCGACATCGAAGAGCTGATCAAAATTATTAAAGCTCCGGATTTTCCTACCGGTGGAACGATCTACGGATACAGTGGAGTACGTGAATCCTATCTGACCGGGAGGGGACGTGTCGTCATTCGTCCGAAAACTTCGGTAGAGGTGATGCCGAACGGTAGGGAAAAGTTGATCGTTCACGAAATCCCCTATATGGTCAACAAAGCAGAGTTGATTTCCCGGATTGCCGACCTGATCAACGAAAAGAAAATCGACGGTATCTCGAATATCAATGACGAATCCGACCGGGAAGGAATGCGTATCGTTATCGATATCAAGAAAGATGCGATTTCGAATGTTGTATTGAATACTTTATTGAAACATACCGCCCTCCAATCTTCTTTCGGAGTAAATAACGTCGCTTTGGTTCACGGACGTCCGAGATTACTCAATCTGAAAGATATCATCCGTTACTTCGTAGAACACCGGCACGATGTGGTCGTTCGTCGTACTCAATTCGAATTGAGAAAAGCGGAAGAACGGGCACATATCCTGGAAGGTCTGATCATTGCTTCCGATCACATCGACGAAGTGATTCGTTTGATCCGGGCTTCAAAAACGCCTCAGGACGCTCAGGCTGCCTTGATGGATGCGTTCAGTCTGACAGACAAGCAAGCAGCAGCAATCGTCGCTATGCGTCTGGGGCAATTGACAGGGCTGGAACAAGATAAATTAAGAGCCGAATATGAAGACATCGAAAAACTGATCGCTCATTTGAACGACATTCTGGCCCATGTAGAACTGAGAATGGAGATTATTAAGAACGAGTTGTTGGCTGTGAAAGCACAGTATGGGGACGACCGCCGGACAGATATCGTTTATGCTTCCGAAGAATTCAATCCGGAAGATTTTTATGCAGATGAAGAAATGGTGATCACGATTTCTCATATGGGTTATATTAAACGTACTCCGTTGTCCGAATATAAAGTGCAGAACCGGGGAGGAGTCGGATCGAAAGGTTCGGCTACACGGGATGAAGACTTCCTGGAACATATGATTATGGCCACCATGCACAATACCATGCTTTTCTTTACAGAAAAGGGAAAATGTTTCTGGCTGAAAGTATACGAAATACCCGAAGGTACGAAACAATCCAAAGGACGGGCAATCCAGAATCTATTGAATATAGAACCGGACGATAAAGTGAAAGCTTATATCAATCTGCTGGATTTAAAAGATTATGACTATATCAACAGCAATTATATCGTATTGTGTACCAAAAAAGGTATCATTAAGAAAACAACGCTGGAGGCTTATTCACGTCCCCGTCAGAATGGAGTGAATGCCATTACCATCAAAGAGGGCGACCAGTTGCTGGAAGCTAAGCTGACCAATGGAGAGAATGACATTATGATTGCCGTAAAATCCGGTAAAGCCATTCGTTTTCCCGAGTCTAAGGTGCGGCCGATGGGACGTACCGCTTCGGGAGTCAGAGGAATCTGGATGGAAGACGACGACGAAGCGATCGGTATGGTTTGTGTCGAGCCTAATAGTGCCAATATTCTGGTTGTATCCGAAAATGGCTTCGGCAAACGTTCGGCGATCGAAGATTATCGGATCACCAACCGGGGCGGTAAAGGGGTCAAGACCATCAATATGACTGAAAAAACAGGTAATCTGATTGCGTTGATCGATGTAACGGACGAAGATAACCTGATGATTATCAATCGTTCGGGATTAACTATCCGGCTTGAAGTTTCTTCCTTGCGAGTGATGGGACGGAATACCCAGGGTGTGAAACTGATCAACTTAAGAAATGAGGATTCGATTGCTGCCGTAGCGAAAGTTTCTGCCGCGAAAGATGAAGAGAATAGTGAGGTAGTTGCCGAGGAAGAAAGGGGAGAAGCAGAGCCGAACGGACAGTCTGAAGAAAATGTGTAACCAAGATCACGTAAAATACGTGGAATAGAAACATAAATTAATGTAAAATTTATACTTATGAGAAAATTATCCTTTATTATGATTTTACTTTTTTGTGCGACTTTTACGTATGCACAAAAAGGAAAAGTAACTCAGGCAATCAGTTATCTGACTTCGGGTAAATTGGATCAGGCCAAAAAATTAATCGATGAAGCGATGGGACATGAATCCTGTGTCGCCTGGGATAAAGCTTATTTCACTAAAGGCCAGATTTATCAGGCCCTATATGAAAGTCCTGTTGCAGATTACAAAAAATTAGATTCCGAAGCTGTAGAAAAAGCCTGGGAAGCTTATCAAAAAGTAATCGAATTGGATGTGAAGAAAAAATATCCCAAAAAGCTGGAAACTCAATATCGGAATTTAGCGATCGATTTCACCAACAGAGCTGCTGAACTTTACAATGCAAAAGACTTTAAAAAGGCCTTGGCGTCTTTCAAAAGAGTACTTGAAATAAAAAGTTCGCCGATACTGACAGCAAACGGAGAAGTTTCCATCGACACCGCCGTTATTTATAATGCCGGTCTATGTGCTCAGCAAGCCGAAGAATATGCCGATGCTGAAAAATTCCTGAAAGAATCTATAAAATTGAATTACGAACCGGCCCAAAGTTATGCGATGTTGAGTAATGTTTTGAAACAACAAGGCAAAAACGAAGAAGCACTGGAATATCTGCACAAAGGATACGAACAATATCCCGATAATGCGTATATGTTAGTGGAATTGATCAATCATTATTTATTGGGGGGTGAACCTGAAAAAGCTGAAGTTTATCTGGATGCGGCTATCAAACAAGATCCGAAAAATGCATCTTTTTACAGGGCTAAAGGTACATTATACGAAAAAACCGAGCGGCCGGCACAAGCAGAGGAAATGTATGTAAAAGCGTTGGAATTGGATCCGAAAGACTTTTTGGCTCAATACAATCTGGGAAATATTAAATTGACAGAAGCGATCAATTTCCATAAAAAAGTTCAGGATATAGTCGATGTCAACGAATATAATAAAGAATTGGAAAAAGTTTACATCGCTTATGAATCTGTCATTCCGTATTTTGAAAAAGCATTGGAACTCAGTCCGGATGAAAAAAATACCCTGGCAACTTTGAGAGAACTTTATTTCAAACTGAGAAATCAAAAACCTGAATATCAGCAGAGATATGATGAGATAAAACAAAAGCTCGAAGCACAGTAAAAATAAAGGGGATTTTCCACTCCCCTTTATTTTAAAATATTATTATTAACATAATATAAATTATAGGACAAATATTCCAGACGGAGTTTACCCCAATTCTTATTATAGATTTTAAATATTTGCTCAAAAAGATGTCAACAAAAATTATTATCTTTGTCCACATTGTTTTAACACACATCATACTATGCGGGATAAAGTCGTTATTATTACTGGTGCGTCGTCCGGAATTGGTAAAGCTTTAGCATACGAATTGGCACATCAAGGAGCTAAAGTTGTCTTAGCAGCAAGAAATATTGAGGAATTACTTCATATCGAACAAGATTTAAGACAGCAAGAAGCTGAGGTGTTGTCGGTACGTACCGATGTGACGAAAGAATTGGCTTGTAAAGAATTGATCGAACAAGCTTATGCCCGTTTCGGACGGATCGATGCTTTGATCAACAATGCCGGAATTTCTATGCGCGCTTTGTTGGAAGATCTGGAACCGGCAGTACTCCGCAAAGTAATGGATGTCAATTTCTGGGGAACCGTATATTGTTCGAAATATGCCTTACCTTATTTATTGGAATCCAAAGGAAGTTTGGTCGGAGTGATTTCTATTGCAGGATTTATAGGTCTGCCGGGACGTACAGGCTATGCGGCCAGTAAATTTGCCGTTCGTGGATTTTTGAATACCGTCCGGATCGAAAATATGAAAAAAGGACTTCATGTGATGGTGGCAGCCCCCGGTTTTACAGCTTCCAACATACGGAAAACTGCTTTGAATGCCAATGGACGGCAACAAGGAGAAAGTCCCCGGAACGAAAACAAAATGATGACTGCCGAGAAATGTGCTGCAATCATCGTGAAAGGAATCAGAAAAAGAAAAAGAGAAATTATAATGACTTTTGTAGAAGGTAAATTAGCCGTATTCTTAAGTAAATGGTTGCCGGGTTTAGTGGATCGGCTCAGTTATTCACTGATGGCAAAAGAACCGGATTCTCCTTTTAAATAAGTGTGTTATGAGAAATATATTTCTTTTGTTTCTGTTTATATGTATAACCGGAAGTGGTTGGGCCCAGTTGTTATATCCGGAAGTCATGGAGCCCCGGACACCACTGAACGGCCCTGTGGTAAATAAACTGACGGGGCTCTCCTTCCCTCCTTTTCTCTACAAAGTAAGACAGGAAAACCGGACTATTGAAAACCCGGGAGTCCGGTATGCCATACAAAATCTGAAGAAGGAACGTTATCCGGAACCACAGGTCAATGAAGCCATCAATACCCTGATTCGCTATGCTGAAGATGAAAGATTAAAGCATGTGGTGGAGTATCTGAAAAGATATGCCCAAACGATGGGAAAAAAGGAACAAGCCCTGGAAACACTCGAACAAAAGATTACCTATGATAGTATCGAATTTTATAAAAATACTGAGTATTTACTGACCGGAGATTTTGAAGAATATATCAATACCGATTTACAGACCTTTGTCAACTATATTCATCAGGATTCCAATTATATATGGCTTAGGGATGCCAGCCGGGATTCTGTCCTGCTGGAAATCATGAGTGTGGCCGATAACTCTGTTCGCTTTTGGGTCAATAACGGGCGGATGCAATATCATCGTTTTTGGGCTTCCAATAAAATATGCGATACGATCGGCACCTGGATTCAGGTGATGCCACAAGGTAACCGGCTGAAAATCTATGTTGACGAAGATGTATACCAGACTCCCGCCATAGAGAAAAAACATGCTGAAACCAATGAAGCCGGCATTTCCAATCGCTTCGACGATGAATATTTCAAGCTCAATCCGATGCAGGTCGGGCAGTTACATCGGAGATACTGGACTTATTATTCCGAAGTCGAGTTGGCCATGAGTCAGGGTAAACTGGCCAACTGGACCAGTGGGGGTGAAAATTCCTTATCCCTGTTGAGTAATATCCGTTATTTCTGGAATTACAACCGGAATAATACCAGCTGGGAAAACTGGGTACACTATCGCTTCGGTTTCATGAAAAATGGGGATGAAGATATCCGGAAGAATGAAGATCGCTTTGAGTTGAACTCGAAATTGGGACAAAGGGCCTTTAAACATTGGTATTATACCGCCCAGTTCAATGTCATTACCCAGCTTTTCAACTCCTACGAGTATCCGCAGGATCAGGACAAGAAACTGGTTGCCAATTTTATGAGCCCGGGAGATTTCACCCTGTCATTGGGTCTTGATTTTAAGCCTAACGATCGTTTTTCGTTGTTTATCTCCCCTATTGCCGGTAAATGGAATTTTGTCCGGGATACGGCGAAAATCGACGTCGGACGTTATGGAGTGGAACAAGGTAAACGGGCCAGAAGGGAGGCCGGTGCAAGAATAGACCTGAGGAGCACGCAAAACAATATCTTTAAAATCATGAACATCAGGAACGAATTGACCTGGTTTATGAGTTATGAAAAAAAAGACCATTATCTGAATTTTGAATCCGATAACGAAGAAAAAAAGAAAATTCCTTTTACAGTAAACTGGAAACTCAATATCGACTTTAATATCAACTATTTCATGAGGGCTTCGATTTATACGGAAACTATTTATAATGAGAACAATTCCAAAAAGTTACAATTCAAGGAAAATTTGAATCTGGGTGTAAATTTCAGATTCTGACATAGGAATATTTACCTTAACTATTTTATCGTCATGATCAATTTTGAAAATAGCGACATCAGTAATATTGTGATTCATCATGTCGGCAATAAATTCGAAGGCGGTGGGCTCACTTTGTCCGACGGTTGTTTCCTACCCGAGGATCCCGATGTGGTAAATTTATTGAAAAGTTATTTCTTGTCCGCCTTCAAGAAGGATGCTTATTACAACTTTTTGCCCTATGAAGAAGAGTTGATGAATAACCCGGTCTATGCGTCGGTTTCCCAGATCTTCGACAATGAGTCTGAATTTTATCAGCAATCTGTCCAAATAGCCGAACATCTGTTCGAACAATCCAACAACCCGAATATCAAACCCGGAGAATTGTATATCGTTCATTTTCGAAATTGTAATGTTGAAGAAGGTGTCTGTGATGCTGTCGGCATTTTCAAATCAGAAACCAAAGACACTTTTCTGAAAATAGTGATGAATCAGAATACTTATCAACTGGTGGGAGAATCGGGGATCAATATCAAAAAACTGGACAAGGCTTGCATCGTCTTCAATGTCAACCGGGACAATGGATACAAAGTTTGTATCCTGGATAAAACGAATACCAAAGAGGCGATCTACTGGACGACCGATTTCCTAGGACTGGAACCGGCTGAGGCCAGTTATTTCCAGACCTCTAATTATCTGAACCTGTGTAAGGATTTTGTAAAAGATATTTACAATCAGGAGAATGATGTACCACGGGCAGACCAAATAGACATGCTCAACCGATCGATTAATTTCTTTAAGGATGCGGACGTCTTTTCGGAAGAACGTTTCAAACAAGAAGTCGTACAAGAACCCGAAGTAATCAATGCTTTCGAGAACTTCAAATGCCAGTACGAAACGGATAATAATGTCGAACTCACCGACCAGTTCGCCATATCGGATTTTGCTGTGAAGGATGAGAAAAAATATTTTAAACATGTCCTTAAATTAGACAAGAATTTTCACGTCTATATTCACGGAGAAAAAAAATATATCCGCAAAGGTTACGATCCTGACCGAGATATGAATTATTACGTACTCTATTTTCGGAATGAAGAGTAAAAAATGAAAAATGTCAACGGATGAAAAAGACAGGAATAATCGTCGGCTTGATTGTTTTACTCGGCTTGGGAGGTATTGCAGGAGGTTATTATTACTTTGTGCAGCGTCCTAACATCACTGTCGGCGATGATGGGATTATTTTCATTCAGCCGGGAGATTCCTTTGAAACGGTCATGACAACACTGATCAGTAGCGGATATGTAAAAAACGAATACACCCTTCGCAAGCTTGCAGAACTGAAAAAATATCCTTCTGCAGTAAAAACCGGCCGGTATCGCCTGGTCGACAAGATGAACAATAATCAATTGATCAATATGTTACGTGCCGGTCGTCAGGAACCGGTTCACCTGACTTTTAACAATATCCGTACTTTAGAGGACTTTGCTGCGATTTTATCCCGTCAGTTGGGTATCGATTCAACCGAATTTCTGCAATTGGCCCGTAACGCCGAATATGTAAAGAAATTAGGTTTTACGCCGGAAAATTTCATCGGTATGTTTATCCCTAACACCTACCAGGTGTATTGGCATACGCCGGTTGAAGATTTTATTCAGCGGATGTATAAAGAATACCGGAAATTCTGGACAGAAGAGCGGCTAGTGAAAGCCCGGAAAGCCGACCTCTCTCCTATGGATATTCTGATATTGGCCTCGATTGTAGAAGAAGAGACCAATATTGCCGACGAATACCCTGTCATCGCAGGGGTTTACATCAATCGCTTGAATAAAGGCTGGAAGTTAGAAGCTTGTCCGACCCTGAAATTTGCCTGGGGAGATTTCTCCATCAGACGGGTGCTGGATAAACATATGGAAATAGACTCTCCTTACAATACCTATAAAAATACAGGCCTTCCTCCCGGACCGGTACGTATGCCCTCTATCCGGGTAATCGATGCGGTATTGAATTATCAGCACCACGATTATATGTTTTTCTGTGCCAAAAGTGATTTTTCCGGTAGTCACTATTTTTCCCGTACCCTGCGGGAACACAACCGGCATGCCAACGAATATCACCGTGCCCTGAATATAAAAAGAATTTATTAAAAGAGGCAGTTATATACATATTTACCATCGGTCGCCTCAGTGATCCTAAAAAAAGTACCCGCAGGGGACATCGATTTTATAAACTTTACGGACTTTATAAACTTTATAACTCAAAAGCCCCCTGTTTGTTTGGCAGTTTCAGTTGAAAATACTACCTTTGCGGCCGATAAATTATTTTTATACTAATAATCAAATCATTATGTTGAATCATTACGAGACCGTTTTCATTACAACTCCCGTTTTATCTGAACAACAGATAAAGGAAGCGGTAGAAAAATTCAAGAATACCATCACCGATAATGGTGGTACGATTGAACATGAGGAAGCTTGGGGACTTCGCAAGCTGGCTTATCCGATCCAGAAAAAGACGACCGGATTCTATCATTTGTTACAGTTTGAAGCAGAAGGTGCACTGGTTGACAAACTGGAAACCGCTTACAGACGTGACGAGAGAGTTATTCGTTTTTTAACGTTTAGATTAGACAAGTATGCTTATGAGTATACTTTAAAAAGAAGAAGTAAATACGCAGCTAAACAAGAGGAGAAATAAGCTATGGCACAGAACGAAAGTGAAATCAGATATCTGACCCCCCCAACGGTGGATGTTAAAAAGAAAAAATACTGCCGTTTCAGAAAAGCAAGAATCAAATTCATCGATTACAAAGATCCTGAATTTTTAAAGAAATTTTTGAACGAACAAGGTAAAATCCTTCCCAGAAGAATTACCGGTACCTCTGTGAAATTCCAGAGAAAAGTTGCAACTGCTGTAAAAAGAGCAAGACACCTTGCTTTGTTGCCCTACGTAACCGATTTGATGAAATAATTAAAAGGAGGACACGAAATGCAGATTATATTATTGACAGATATCGCAAATCTGGGACATAAAGACGACGTGATCAACGTAAAACCCGGATATGGCCGTAACTACCTGATTCCTCAGGGATATGCCATTTTAGCTACCGAAGCTGCAAAGAAAATCGTTGCAGAAAATACCAAACAACGGGCACACAAGGAAGCTAAATTGAAAGCAGAAGCTGAAGAATTGGCTGCAAAACTGGCTGAATTGAAACTGACTGTAGGTGCTAAAACCAGTAGTACCGGTAAGATTTTCGGTTCCGTAAACAATATCATGATTTCAGAAGCTTTATTGGCTCAGGGATTCGATATCGACCGGAAGAAAATCATGCTGAAAGAAATTAAAGAAGTAGGAACTTATACCGCTGTCATCAAACTTCATCGTGAAGTGAAAGTCGATGTTCAGTTCGAAGTAGTTTCTGAATAATTAACCAAAGTCATAAACGGACTATAAACGTATTTCCAAACATATTCCAAACGCTTAAAAGCACCCTTCGCCGGGTGCTTTTATTTTTCGCAACATTTTCATTATCTTTGTATGCTAAATGTGAAAGATAATATGAATAAACCATATATTGATTTGAAGGGTGTACGGGTGCACAATCTGAAAAATATCGATCTGAAAATCGAACTCAATAAACTGATTGTCATCACGGGAGTATCAGGTAGCGGCAAATCTTCTTTGGCTTTCGACACGCTATATGCCGAAGGTCAGCGCCGGTATGTCGAGAGTCTGTCGTCGTATGCCCGGCAGTTTCTGGGACGTCTGAATAAACCGGAATGTGATTATATCAAAGGAATTCCCCCTGCCGTTGCAATCGAACAGAAGGTAAATACTTCTAATCCACGCTCGACGGTAGGTACTTCTACAGAAATATACGATTATATCAAATTATTATACGCCCGGGCAGGACAAACCATATCCCCGATATCGGGACGGGAAGTAAAAAGAGATCATACTGACGACATTACCCGGTATATCCTGGAAGACCACTTCGGCAAAACTGTTATTATCCTGGCACGTCCTGAACACTTGCAGGATGTGGAAACTTTAAAATTGTTGTTGAGCCAGGGATTTTCCCGTATAAAATCAGGAAAAGAATATCACCGGATCGACGATATCCTCGCTGAAAATAAAGTTCTTTCGAACCCATCCGATCTATATCTCGTCATCGACCGGATCAACATCACCCAGGAAAAAGATACCGTTTCCCGGGTTTCCGAATCGGTAGAAACGGCTCTGTATGAAGGAAAAGGAGAATGTTTTATAGAGATCGACGGGGAAATTCGCTCCTTTTCCAATCGTTTCGAAGCAGATGGTATGAGCTTTGTCGTGCCTACAGTCAATACCTTTAGTTTCAACTCTCCCTTGGGAGCCTGTCCGAAATGTGAAGGATATGGGAAAATTCTGGGTATAGACGAAGACTTGGTCGTTCCGAATAAATCGCTCAGTATCTACGAAGAAGCTGTGCTGTGTTGGAGAGGGGAAAAAATGAGCGAATGGAAAAACGAATTGGTGAAACATGCACACAAAGTTAATTTCCCGATTCATACTCCCTATTATGAATTGACAGAAGCGGAAAAGAATATCCTATGGAACGGATGTCCGTACTTTGGAGGAATTTACGATTTCTTCAATTATTTGGAATCCAAAAAATACAAAATTCAAAACCGGGTGATGATTGCCAGGTATACAGGAAAGACCAAGTGCCCAGAATGCCATGGTACTCGCTTAAAACCCGAAGCTTCATACGTGAAGATCGGCGGTAAATCGGTGCCCGAACTGGTTGAAATGCCGGTATCCGATCTGAAAGTATTCTTCGATACCCTTTCTTTGACTCCGGCTCAAAACAAAGTGGCAGAAAGGATCCTTCCCGATATTAAGAACCGACTTGAATTTTTACTTGAAGTAGGTTTGGGTTATCTCACTCTGAACCGGCTTTCTTCTTCACTTTCAGGTGGAGAATCCCAGCGGATCAATTTAGCTACTTCCCTGGGTTCGGCTTTGGTCGGTTCGCTCTATATCCTGGATGAACCTAGTATCGGATTACATTCCCGGGATACCGAACAATTGATCAAAGTATTGAAAAAACTAAGGGATTTGGGAAATACCGTCATTGTCGTCGAGCATGACGAAGACATCATTAAAGCAGCCGATCAGGTGATCGACATCGGCCCTCAGGCTGGACGCCTGGGGGGTGAAGTTGTATTTCAGGGCGATATGAAAGCACTGAAAACTGCCGGTACGTTAACCGCCGATTATATTTTCGGGAAGCGTAAAATCGAAGTTCCTGCCCGGAGACGTCCCTGGAAACAAAAAATAACAATCAGCGGAGCAACCGAGAATAACCTGAAAAATATCACTGTCGATATTCCTTTGAAAATCATGACTGCGATTACCGGAGTCAGCGGTTCAGGTAAAAGTACTTTGATAAAAACGATTCTGGTACCTGCCTTAAAGAAATTATATGGAGATTATTCCGATCGCACAGGTAGTTTCGATAAACTCACCGGAGATTTGAAAGCCATTACCGGAGTCGAATTTATCGACCAAAATCCGATAGGAAAATCTACACGCTCCAATCCGGTTACCTATTTAAAGGCTTGGGACGATATCCGTAAAATTTTCTCAGATACACAAGCTGCTAAGGTACAGGGGTTTAAACCGGCACATTTTTCTTTCAACGTACCCGGTGGGCGTTGTGAAGAATGTCAGGGAGAAGGAATTATTAAAGTGGAAATGCAATTTATGGCGGATGTATTTCTGGAGTGTGAACACTGCAAAGGCAGACGCTTTAAAGACGAGGTACTGGAGATCAGTTATAAGGGTAAAAATATTTATGATATTCTGGAAATGACCGTAAATCAGGCCCTGGAATTTTTTTCTGCGGGGAATGGTCATAGCGAACGTAGTATTGTAGATAAGTTACAAAAATTGGTAGACGTTGGATTAGGTTATGTGAAGCTGGGCCAGTCTTCCAGTACTCTCAGCGGTGGTGAAAGCCAACGGGTCAAACTGGCTTATCATTTAAGCCGGGAAAATGCCGATCCTACCCTTTTTGTTTTCGATGAACCGACGACAGGTCTGCATTTCCACGACATTCATAAATTGATGAGTTCGTTGAATGCTTTGATCGAACGGGGACATTCCGTATTGATCATCGAACACAATATGGATGTTATCAAATGTGCCGACTATGTTATCGACCTCGGACCTGAGGGAGGAAAAGAAGGTGGACGTATCGTTTGTACCGGTACACCGGAACAAGTGGTAAAATGTCCGGAATCCTATACAGGGCACTATCTGAAAGAAAAATTGCAATAAATAATAAATCAGTGATCACCAGATCTCATTAAACAGCATGAAGAAAATACTAGATTTTACTGTTAAAGAAAACCGCCGGCTCAATGCAGACAATTTTTTATTGGTGTTGCATTCCATAGAGTTACCGGAGATTCAGGCAGGACAATTCGTCAATGTCAGAGTAGACCATTCCCCTTCTACTTTTTTACGCCGGCCGATATCCGTGCATGATGTGGATAAGAAACAAGGCCTGCTTTATCTTTTAGTAAAAATTGCAGGTAAAGGGACCGAAAAATTGTCCACGCTTAAGCCCGGTGAACAGTTGAATATTATACTTCCATTGGGAAATTGCTTCTCTCAACCCGAACAAGGACGATGTTTACTGGTTGGTGGCGGTGTCGGTATCGCTCCCCTTTTGCATTTATCCAAAGAACTCTCCGATAAAGGGCTACACCCGGTGGTTCTGATCGGAACCCGGACAGTGAAAGATATTATCTTAAAAGAAGAGTATGAAAAGTATGCAACGGTATACTATACAACCGAAGACGGTTCTTATGGAGAAAAGGGATATCCCACTCAGCATACCATTCTAACTGAACAATTCGACCATATCTTTTGTTGTGGCCCCGAACCGATGATGAAAGCAGTTGCCAGGTATGCTTATTCTAAACATATCGATTGTGAAGTTTCTCTGGAGAATACGATGGCTTGTGGAATCGGAGCTTGCCTTTGCTGTGTAAACGACACCAAAGAAGGTCATAAATGTGTATGTACAGACGGTCCGGTATTTAATATAAATGATTTAAAATGGCAGATTTAAATATAAACCTCAATGGCTTAGAGCTAAAAAATCCTGTATTGACAGCATCAGGAACATTTGGTTATGGTTTAGAATTCCAAGATTTCATTCAACTCGATAAGTTGGGTGGATTTATAGTAAAAGGTACTACCCTAAAACACCGCGAAGGGAATTCCTATCCCCGTATGGCTGAAACCCCCTCCGGTATGTTGAATGCAGTCGGCTTGCAAAATAAAGGGGTCGATTATTTCATCGAACGTATTTATCCGGAAATAAAGGATATCGAAACGAATATTCTGGTAAATGTTTCCGGGTCTACCATCACTGATTATGCGGAGACTGCAGAAAAAATCAACGCCTTGGATCACATCCCTGCCATCGAATTGAATATTTCCTGTCCCAATGTAAAGGAAGGTGGAATGGCTTTCGGTACCAGTTGTGCTTCTGCTGCCGAAGTCGTAAAAGCAGTCAGACGGGTATACAAAAAGCATTTGATGGTAAAATTATCCCCCAATGTGACCAATATACAGGAAATAGCTTTGGCTGTAGAAAGTGAAGGAGCCGATTCGGTTTCTCTGATCAATACTCTGCTGGGAATGGCTATCGACGCCAAAAAACGCAAACCCGTTTTAAGTACGATTACCGGGGGATTGAGCGGAGCTTGTGTAAAACCGATCGCTCTACGTATGGTTTGGCAAGTCGCTAAAGCAGTAAAGATTCCGGTTGTCGGCCTTGGAGGAATCATGTGTGCGACCGATGCTATCGAATTTTTATTGGCAGGCGCTTCTGCTGTTCAAATCGGAACCGCTAATTTTATCGATCCGGCGATCACCGTAAAAATAATCGAAGGTATAAACGATTATCTGGATGAAAATGGTTGTAAGTCTGTCAAAGAAATTATCGGACTGATATAAATACTTCAAATCAGAAATGAGGCTGTCTGAATGCTATATGAAGATAACCTCATTTCTCATAATCTTCGAAGCTGCCGTCTTCAAAAAATAAGATAATCCGTTTGACCTTCTTTCCTTTGGCTGTAGGTATCGAAGCGACGGAAACGGCCGGTCGTAAAATCTCTTCTGCTTTTGTATTTTTTTCTTCGATAGGAAAGCGTTTTTCTTCTTCTTCAAATAAATTTTTCTGAACAGGTATTTTTTCAACCTCTTTAGCCGGAGTGGAAATACGGTTATTGTATAGAGAGCCTTTACCGGAAATCAACCAATTTAAGTTTACGTCCGGAAAAGCTTGTGCAATTTTGTCCAATACATCGAATCCGGGTTTACTTCGCCCGTTCAGAATATGTGACATCGCCGAAGCATTGACCTTGATCATTGCAGCAAAACGAGTTGCTGTCAGATTTTTTTCTTCCAAAAGCTGCTTAAATCTCTCTTGCATCTTGTAAAATATTGCATTACAAATGTAATATATATTCTGCAACTATCAAAATTACATTTGTAATATGATATACATTACAAATGTAATAATACAATCAATCCATGATTTATCGGTATGGTTAAATCCTTAAAATCAGTAATTTAGTGAACAGTTAAAAGGTTATTCGATACTAAGTTTCTGTAAATTAACAATTTGAATATATATTCCTAAGGTTATATTTCTGTTTTTTATATGAAGTTAAACATGAAATGATACAATATAAATAACTGGATATTAAATAAATATATAAATATAAATACCTTCAAATTGCCTTATTTATCGCTTTAACAACTGAAGTTTGCCCTAGGTAATTAAAGTAATTTATTCAAAATAGGATATATAATACTGATAATCATTATTATATATCTTAAAATATAAAAAATGTAAAATATTCCAAATCCCCTGAATTAAGATTGTAATCCACTTCTGTTGTTTTGGAATTTGATTACATTTGTAATATAAAAACCTTTAATTCCTGTAAAATCCCCATGTATTACAATTGTAATGTGTAACATTTCTATTCTTTTATTAGAAAATAGCACTACTCGATGACAATCGCTGCTAGAATTTTAATTTTTCTTATTATATTTGGTGAAATTTAAAATCTGGATTATGACGATCAAGGAAAAACTTTCAGCTTTAAGAGCCATTATGGAACGCGAATCACTGGATGCATATATTATATCCGGAACCGATCCGCACAATAGTGAATATTTACCGGCAGCCTGGAAACAAAGACAATGGATTTCCGGTTTCACAGGATCTTTCGGTACGGTTGTCGTCTTGAAAAATGAAGCCGGACTTTGGACAGATACCCGTTATTTTATACAGGCGGAAAAACAACTGAAGGATTCGGGAATACAGATGCATAAATTGAGAGTGCCGGAAGCGGTCGATTATCCGGAATGGCTGGCAACCAACTTACCGGAAGGAAGTCGGGTCGGTTTGGATAGTTTCTGTATTTCTGTCTGTGACATGAAAAATCTGCAAGAGACCCTAACCCCCAAACAGATTACTGTTGTAGAAAAAACAGATCTATTAGGAGAGATATGGCTGGATCGTCCTTCCTTACCCGATGCCCAACTCTTTTTAGTACCTACCGCTACTGCCGGAAAATCGGCTAATGAAAAGATAACCATGATCCGGGAAAAGTTACAAGCTGCACATGCAGATTATATGCTTTTCAGTTGCCTGGATGAAATCGCCTGGTTATATAATGTAAGATGCAACGATATCATTTACAATCCTGTTACCATCAGTTATGCAGTTGTCGGTAAAGCCAAAGCCTGGTTGTTTATAAAAAATACCAAAGTCTCTCGCGAAATCGCAAGTCAATTAAGTCAGGAAGGTATAGAAATCCGGGATTATCATCATTTGTTTTTATTCCTGGAAGAACTAGACAAAAATTCGGTGTTTACCGTGGATTCGGCCACCTTAAATTATGCTGTCTATCATAAACTCTTTACAGAATTTCAGGTAAAAGAACAAGAGTCACCTATTGTTTTGGCAAAAGCCATCAAAAATCCGATAGAAGTTGAAGGGTTCAGAAAAGCTTGTATAAAAGACAGTGTAGCCCTGACGAAATTCTTTTATTGGGTGGAACGTAATATCGGCAACCATTTGACGGAAATCTCTGTTTCCGAACAACTTTCGGCTTTCAGAGCCCAAAATGACGGATATGTAGAAGATAGTTTTGCCAACATTTCAGCTTATGGTGCAAATGCAGCACTGCCTCACTATTCGGCTATTCCGGGAGAAGATGCAGAACTGCAGCCACGTGGATTTTATCTGATCGATTCCGGGGGCCAATATACACATGGTACGACCGATATTACACGGACAGTTCCACTTGGAGAACTAACTCGCTTGGAAAAAGAAGATTACACCACCGTATTAAAAGGAATGATTGCACTGAGCAGATGCATTTTTCCGAAAGGTACCAAAGGTTGTAATATAGACGCTATCGCTCGTCAGCCTCTTTGGCAAACTTGCCGGAACTATGGACATGGTACGGGGCATGGGATCGGCTTTTTCTTAAATGTACATGAAGGTCCTCAGGCTATCCGCCAGGAATTGAAAAACCAGGATGTGGTTCCCGGTATGGTAACCTCCGACGAACCTGGTCTGTATCGGGAAGGTTCGCACGGTATTCGGCATGAAAATATGATTTTATGTATCCCGGTCAGTAAAAATGAATTCGGGGAATGGTATGGATTTGAGACATTAACACTCTGCTACTTCGATACTTCAGCTCTATTACTTGATTTGTTAAGTGAAGATGAAAAAAAATGGCTGAACGACTATCACAAAACAGTCTATGAAAAAACTGCACCTTATCTGACTCCCGAGGAAGCTCAATGGCTGGCTGAAAAGACCAAACCGGTACTATGATCCGGCTTCTATTCTACTCATATTTACCAATGTTCACAATTCCATTATGAACATTGGTAAATCATTTCATTTTTTCTGATTTTCTTTTTATCAGGGACGCAACCTTTTTAAATTTCTTACATCTCTATAACAGATATTGATGTGTAATTTGGACCGAATAATAGATAAATGCAAACAGGGTGACAGACAGGCAGCAGAGAAAATCTATCAGATATTTTCTGCAAAAATGTTTGCATTATGTCTCCGTTTTTCCAAAGACCGGGCAGATGCCGAAGATACGTTGCAGGATGGATTTATCAAAATTTTCACTTCTATCGGACAATATACCGGAAAAGGTTCATTTGAGGGATGGATGAAACGGATCATGATCAATACGGCAATGGAGAAATTCAGGAAAAATTCCCCATTGCAAATTGTAGAGGAGTTACCTGAAATCGAAGATAACGAGGACATAGACGAAGAGGTCAGCATTCCGGAAGAAGTGTTGGCTGATTTTGTAAATCAACTTCCGGAACGGTACAAAATGGTTTTCAACCTCTATGTGATCGAAGAAATGTCCCATAAGGATATCGCAGCCTTACTCGGTATTAACGAGGGTACGTCGAAATCCAATCTGGCCAGAGCCAGGGAAATATTAAAAAGAAAAGTGAAGGAATATTTAGACCATGAACAATAATTTAGATCATCTTTTTAAAAAGGCCCTTCAGGATAAAAGTTGTGAGCCTCCTCCCTATATCTGGGGAAATATAGAACGACAGCTGAACAAAAGCAAACACAAAGTGGCGTTGTGGTGGTGGCGCACTGCAGCTGCAGCAGCAGTGGTCGCCGCTTTTATCGGAATTTGGTTGTTCTATTCCGTCGAATCACCCGAAATAGAAGTTGCCGGTATTACCGGTACAGAAATATTAAAAACAAAAGATTCCACGAATTTGCCGGATACCTTCTCCGATTCTATACAAGAAGAAAAGACCGTTCAATATGTAACGAAGGAGACGGTGACGGAAGTACCGGTTTTGATAGCACAAAACAAGAGGACTGAATTAGAACCGATTCAAATGCATCGAGCCGGTGAAGCCGGATTTATCGAGCAGACAGCACCGGACTATGCAATTTCTACCCGGAAGCTTCAACGCAATTTTATTCCTTTAACCAGTAAAGAAGCCTATCAAAATCAAAAAGAATATCAGAAATTACTGAATACGCCCACTTCCTTGACAACGGATGAAAAAAGAAAAATCAAAGTGATGGTCAGCGGCCACTTTGTTCCGGCCTATTCATCCGGTAGTTATTCCTCTTCGTTAAAAAATTCCAGGGGAGTGAGTTATTCCAGTAACCAGATGGACGGCTTGATGAATGTCGGAGGTGGATTAAAATTATCTGTCTCTGCCAATAAAAGATTTTCCGTACAAACAGGATTATTCTATTCCCGTATGGGACAGAAAACTTCCGGAGCAGGCTCGGGAGTCCGGGCGATGATGCTCCCTTCGCTCCAACATAGTGACCGGATGATCGCCACTCCGTTGGGAAATATTAAAACCCGTACCCAAGGTGTCGCCTACCGTAGTCCGGAAGCTATTTTGCTCAGTAGTTTGAACAGTAGCAGCAGTGAAACCATCGAACAAACTTTCGGTACGCTCGAAATTCCTCTTCATGTGCGGTATTTACTGAATAATAATAAAGTATTGTTTGCCGTATCGGGAGGAGTAAGCGGCAATTTTATCGTAAATAACAAGGTATTCTTAAGGAATGGAAGAGACAAAGAATATATCGGAAGTACAGAAGATATCCGTAATTTCAATATAAGTACGGATATCGGATTGGGGATGGAATATCCGGTCACGTCTAAAATCAGAATTATGATCGAGCCGGGCTTCAAATATTTTCTGCAATCTTTAAGTCGGAATGACGACATCGATTTCAAACCTTATTTATTCACCTTCTCTACAGGTATCGGTATCCGGTTTTAATATTGAGGCCGTTTTAAAATTTCACTGCTGATAATAGCCTGCCGGATGTCGAACTGTACGTGTTCTTCCTCTTCATTTTCTTCGGCCGGTAATTCATCCCTGTCGTCAATCATGACTTTCGGATCTCTGTAATAATCAGCAACGATTTCCTGTATAACCGGTCCATCTGAAACATCTTTATTTTTAGTTATTGTATACTCTTCTACATTGGGCAGAATCTCTTCTTCTTCCCCGATCTGACCGGGTTGTTCAAAAACAGGCGGGACTTGGGTTTTCTTTGCATTATTACTTTTTATCCAACCGATAAGTCCAGCCCCTATGACCAATATCAGGGAAATCCAATCGAATTCTGCTGTAGAGATATTCATATTTATTATATTTGTGTCGCAAATTTCTTATTCATGAAATCAAAAATAGTATTTTTTTTATTAGTTTCCATCATTTGGGGAATAAATATCGGTTGCGGGGATAAATTCAACGAAAAACTCAGGGATAAACACCTCATTCCTTATGTCCCGGTATATACACAGATTAATTTAGGAATAGGAGGCGAAAGTAATCTTCAGGTTCCCGGCCAGCCTATTTACCTGACCAGTTCTCAGCCGGACGCCAAACCATTGGGATATAATGGCCAAGGAATCGTCGTCATCCGTTTGAACGATACCGAATATGCTTGCTGGGATGCCACCTGTACCAACTGCCAGGAACTGACTTCCCATTTTACGAAAGAAGATTTGGACGGAGAACTGGCTGTTTGTCCGGTTTGTCACACTCAATTTTCACTTCGTTACGGAACCCCTTTCAATCTGACTTATGAAATTTACCCCTTGAAAGGATATCCCATTTCAAAAGTAGGTAATAAACTCATTGTCAATTATTAAAACACAGCGAATAGGTGTATCCATAAAAAAAATGCACTATCTGCGATTTTATATAAAAATAATCTTCTTTTTTTTTACCTTTGCAACGAAATACGATTTGTATAAAATGAATAAAATCCGATAGCTCGGATGATAACTAAAAAAATATAATCCGGATGAAGAGAGCATTAATTAGTGTATTTGATAAGACAGGTATTGTTGAGTTCGCTAAATCACTGGATTCTATGGGCTGGGAGATCATTTCAACCGGCGGGACCTCTAAAAAACTGAAAGAAGAAGGCATTAAAGTTCAGGATATTTCAGATCTGACTAAGTTCCCCGAATGTTTTGACGGCAGAGTGAAGACCCTGCATCCCAATGTAGAAGGTGGTATTCTGGCGATCCGTGACAACGAAAAGCATCGGAAACAGATGGCAGAACTGGGAGTAGAACCGATCGATATTGTGGTTTGTAACCTTTACCCTTTTAAACAAACCATTCTGAAAGAAGGGGTATCCCATGCAGAAATCATTGAAAATATAGATATCGGCGGGCCCACTATGATCCGGGCCGCTGCTAAAAACTACAAATTCGTTACGGTCATCACCGATCCCGAAGACTATCGACTGGTAATCGATGAGTTGAAAAACAACGGAGATACGACAGCCGAAACCAAAGAAATGCTGGCAGCGAAAGTATTTATCCACACCGCCCACTACGATGCTCTGATTGCAGGATATTTTTCCGAACGTCTGAATATCAAATACCCGAAAACACTGACTCTCACCTACGAGAAAAAGCAAGATCTTCGGTACGGCGAAAATCCCCATCAAAGTGCTGCTTTTTATACTTCTGTACTAGGGACGCAAGGCACACTTACCGGAGCTGTCCAATTGCATGGTAAAGAGCTTTCTTACAACAATATCGGAGATACCGACGGAGCACTCGAAACCTTAAAAGAATTCGACGAACCGACTATAGTTGCAGCCAAACACGCTAATCCATGTGGGGTCGGGAGTGCAGAAACATTGGTAGAAGCCTACCGGAGAGCCTATGAAGCCGATCCGGTTTCTATCTTCGGTGGAATCGTGGCGGCAAACCGGGAAATAGATGCAGCCACGGCAACCGAAATGGCCAAGATTTTCCTGGAAGTGATCGTAGCTCCTTCTTTCTCTAAAGAGGCATTGGAAATATTGACTAAAAAGAAAAATTTACGTTTATTACAACTCGACCATATCGATCAGAAAAACCGGAAAGCCAGCAAAGCGAAAACAGTGCTTGGCGGCTTATTGATTCAGGATTCGGATACCCAGCTACTTCATGAATCGGAATTGAAAGTCGTCACAAAACGGCAACCGACCGAAGCTGAAATGAGAGATCTGCTCTTCGCCTGGAAAGTAGTGAAACATACCAAATCGAACGGTATCGCTATCGCTAAAGATTTGTGTACAACGGGTGTCGGCCCGGGACAGGTCAGCCGGATTTGGGCCTTAGAAAACGCTATCCGTCAGGGAAGCGATCGTATTGCGGGAAGTGTGATGGCATCGGATGCCTTTTTCCCTTTCTCCGATTGTGTAGAAGCTGCTCACCAAGCAGGTATTACAGCTATCATACAGCCTGGAGGATCGGTCAGAGACCAGGAGTCTATCGATGCTGCGAACAAATACGGTATCGCTATGATTTTCACCGGCATGAGACATTTTAAACATTAAACAATCCATTGAGGTTGACGCTCATAAATTATTAACGTTCATTTAAAATGGGATTATTTTCATTTCTAACACAAGATATAGCTGTCGATTTAGGAACAGCGAATACGATTATTATCTGTAACGATAAAATGGTGGTAAACGAACCCTCCATTGTCGCTATCGACCGGAAGACCGAAAAGGTTATCGCTATTGGAGAAAAAGCCCGGCAGATGCAGGGAAAGACACATGATAACATCAAAACCATCCGGCCTTTACGGGATGGGGTTATTGCCGACTTTAACGCTGCCGAACAAATGTTGCGCGGTATGATTAAAATGGCAAGTGTAAATAGTAAGTTCTTCTCTCCCTCTTTGCGGATCGTCGTTTGTATCCCGTCGGGAAGTACGGAAGTTGAAGTCCGGGCTGTCCGCGACTCTTCAGAACATGCAGGAGGAAGAGATGTATATATGATTTATGAGCCGATGGCGGCTGCTTTGGGGATCGGCTTGGATGTAGAAGCTCCCGAAGGAAATATGATCGTAGATATAGGTGGTGGTACAACCGAAATTGCCGTTATTTCTTTAGGTGGTATAGTTAGCAACAAATCTATCCGGATTGCCGGTGACGATTTGACCGACGACATTCAGGAATATATGCGTCATCAGCACAATATTCGGATCGGGGAAAGAACTGCCGAGCAAATCAAAATACATGTAGGTTCTGCGCTGTCCGAACTGGATGAACCGCCTGCCGATTTTATCGTACAGGGACCGAATCAGATGACTTCGTTACCTGTCGAAGTACCGGTATCTTATCAGGAGATCGCTCACTGTCTGGAGAAATCTATATCGAAAATTGAAATCGCTATTCTAGGAGCTTTGGAACAAACTCCCCCTGAACTATATGCAGATATCGTCAATAAAGGAATTTATTTGGCAGGAGGTGGTGCTTTATTGAGAGGTTTGGACAAACGTCTGACCGATAAGCTCAATATCCCTTTCCATATTGCAGAAGATCCGTTGAGAGCTGTTGCCCGGGGAACAGGTATTGCTTTAAAGAATGTCGATAAGTTCTCTTTCCTGATCAGGTAAAACCATTAGGCTGTGAAAGAAATTATAAAACTGATATTAAAATATCATTTTACTATAATTTTTATTTTGTTGGAAGTCCTCTCCTTTTCTCTGATAGTTTTACACAATAACTATCAGAGAACTGTGTTTTCAGGCTATACAGCATCATTTTTCGGAACCATATCTTCCGTGGTTACCCGGGTAGACGATTATTTCTATCTGAAAGTAACCAACGAAAAATTAGTTGCAGAGAATACCGAATTGAGAAATGAAATTGAAAAACTGAAACTTCTCAATCGGATCAGTAATGCGGATACATTATGGGCCCCTACCGATTCTGCCGATGTCGATTATGTATACAAAACAGCTGAAATGATCAATTCCAGTTTTAACAAGACTAAAAATTATATTGTTATCGACAAAGGCGCAACTGAGGGGATCAAACCCGAAATGGCCGTTTGTTCGAGTGAAGGAGTGGTCGGTATTATCGAGAAAGTAAGCAATCGTTATGCGCGGGTATTACCCTTGATCAATACCAATCTTCGGATCTCAGCGAAAATCAAAAAAAACGGTTACTACGGTTCACTTCAATGGGACGGAGACGATTATCGGTATTCTTATCTGAACGACATACCCTTTCATGTAGATACAGAAGTGGGCGATACGATTGTGACTTCAGGATTTTCCAGTATTTTCCCGGAAGGTGAGATGATCGGCTTCGTAGAATCGGTAAATAAGGAAACGGCTAATTTTCTGACGATAAAAGTAAAACTTGCAACTGATTTTAAACGCATCTCGGATGTATACATTATCGCTAATACCAGAAAAGAAGAACAACAGGCTTTAGGGAGGGAAAATCATGAGTAATATCAAATTTGTTATACATCTCTTCGTGTTGCTATTACTCCAATTGACCATATTGGATAATATTCAGCTTCACTCCTACGTCTATATCAACATTTATATTCTGGCCATATACATTCTGCCTTACCGTTTACGTAATGCAACGATTTTGTTTTTCGGTTTCTTTTTAGGTTTATTTGTCGATCTGGCCAACCACACCATGGGTATTCATGCTGCGGCAACGACTTTATTGGCCTATATTCGTCCCCGTTTGTTGATGCTGACTTCAAACCGGGAACAGATCGACGATATTCAGGGAAAACAGAAAATCAGTGATTTCGGTTGGTTTTTCAAATATGTCTTTATCAGTACTGCGATTTTCAACACCGTGCTGATCCTTTGTGAAACGTTCAGTGTCCACAATTTCGTGATCACCGGCCTGCGTATTTTATTCAGCACTTTAGCTTCTACTTTTTTCATCTTGCTATATTATTTTATAGCTTTGAAGAAAAAACAGAACCAATAGAATTGAATTCGAGCATATTGAATTTTCAAATTCCCGGTTAGATTGTTATGAACAAATACACACATCGGAAAACAGTTATCTCGGCTATCATTATCTGTGTTTGTTGTATTTATATCATCCGCTTGTTTTATATGCAGGTGATAGACGATTCATTCCAGATAAAAGCCATGATGAACTCTCAACGAATTGCGACTCAATATCCGGCCAGAGGATTGATTTTTGACCGGAACGGTAAATTATTGGTAGAAAACCAGCCGGCATACGACCTCATGGTGATTCCCCGTCAGGTGAAAGATTTCGATACAACCGAGCTGATCACTATTTTGGGTATAGATAAAGATATGCTGATTAAAAATATGGTCAAATGCCGGAAATACTCTCCTTTCAAGGCTTCTGTCCTGATCTCTCAGATCACGGCCAACAAATATGCCGTATTGCAGGAAAAATTACACAAATATCCGGGATTTTTCATGCAGACCCGAACATTACGAAAGTATAACGTTTCCCATTCTGCCGATGTCTTCGGATATATCGGAGAAGTCAGCCAAACTTTGGTCGAACAGGACAGCACCTACGCTCCCGGTGACTATATCGGAGTCAACGGACTCGAAAAAAGTTATGAAAATCTGCTGAGAGGTACGAAAGGGGAACAAATCCTACTGGTTGACAATTATAATCGTGTAAAAGGCTCTTACCAAAACGGTCTATATGATAAACCCGCTATCGTAGGACAAAATCTCACGACTACGCTGGACATCGACTTACAGGAATATGCTTACCAGCTCATGCGAAATAAGAGAGGCGGAATCATTGCTATGGAACCCTCGACAGGTGAAATCCTACTGAAAGTTTCCAGCCCCGGCTACGATCCCCAACTGATGATCGGCCTGGAAAGAGGTAAAAATTATAAAAAATTGAATCAGGATCCCAATAAGCCTCTGTTCGACCGTACCGTTTCAGGAGCTTATCCTCCCGGTTCTACTTTTAAAACACTGCAAGCACTGTATGGTTTAAAGGAAGAAGTCATTACCCCTGAAACTTGTTTCGAATGTTACGGGAAAGCTAAGACAGCTATCGGAGGGATCCGGATGGGATGCCACAATCACAATTCTCCCCTGAATCTGTACCAGGCTATTCAGCAGTCTTGTAATCCCTATTTTGTAAATGTGTGGCGAAGGATACTGGAAAACCGAAAATACGATAGTGTTCGGGATGCTTACATCGAATGGAGAGATTTTATTTGTTCCTTCGGTTTAGGTGCGAAGATATGTCCTGATTTCTCCAATGAGATCAGTGGTTCAATTCCCACTCCTCCGCTATTCGATCGCAAATTCCGGACTCAGGATTGGCGCTGGAGTTATATTATGTCTCTTTCTATCGGACAGGGAGAGTTGGAGCTTACTCCTTTGCAGATAGCCAATATGGCCTGTGTATTGGCTAACCGGGGGTATTATATGACTCCTCATATCGTACGTCCGATCGAAGGGGCGAACAATCAGGTCGAGAAACATACGGTCGACTGTGACCGGAAATACTTCGATATCGTCGTAGAAGGTATGGCGATGGCAGCCAGCAGCGGAACGGCCCGCGGGGCTTCTATCGATTCGGTAGTCATATGCGGTAAAACCGGGACAGCTCAGAATCCGCATGGAGAGGATCACTCCATTTTCATGGCCTTCGCTCCTAAAGACAACCCTAAAATTGTGATCGCTATCTATATTGAAAACGGAGGATTCGGTGCCCAATATGCAGTACCTATCGGAGGACTGATTATGGAGAAATACCTCAAGGGCAAGATCGCTCCCCGCAAAAAAGCAATTGAGGAAAGAATGTTGAACTCTAATCTGATTATCCCGGAAACTCCGAAGAAAGAACAGCATTTGAAGACAGCAGAAGAAAAGCAAAACGAAGAAGATTAATCTTGGAATTATGAACAGGCAATCAGAACTTTTGAAAAATATAGACTGGCTCTCCATTTTCTTATATACCCTCCTGGTTTTTATGGGATGGCTGAATATCTATGCGGCTGTATACGATGAAAGCCACAGCAATATTTTGGATATCGACCTGAAATACGGAAAACAATTGTTGTGGATCGGGGCTGCCTTCGTATTGGGTATTTTTATCTTACTTACCGACAGTAAATTTTTTACCGCTTTTTCTTTTGTGATCTATGGACTGACGGTCGGACTTTTGGCCGCCGTACTGGTCTTCGGGGTAGAATCCCATGGAGCCCGTTCGTGGTTTGAAATCGGAGGTATCCGGATACAACCGGCCGAATTCGGAAAATTCGCTACTTGTCTGGCTATTGCGAATGTAATGAGCAGGCATGGTTTTAAAATCATGCGCTTTTCAAGCCTGGCATTGATCGGTTTGTTATTGGCTATTCCGGCCGGTTTGATTGTCTTGCAGAACGATACCGGTTCTGCACTGGTATACAGTTCGTTTATCCTTGTAATGTATAGAGAAGGTTTACATGGTTCACTTCTATTATTATGTTTTATAGCTATAGCTATTTTTATATTCACCCTGATCTATCCCCCCATCGTCGTATTATCTCTGATTATTGCAGGGACGTTGATAGCCTTCCTGTATTACCGTCAGAATAAACAGGAATTTTATCGGATCATTATTTTCCTGGTAAGCTGCTTCCTATTTTTATTATTTTTGAAGTGGTTATTTGAATTCAATATCGGAAATGAAAGATTATTATTGTACGCTTATTTATCGACCGGTTTGATCGGTATTTATTTTATATATAAGCGTAAGATGAAGCATATACTGCTCGTTTTACTGGCTTCCTGGGTTTGTATCGGAGCGACGGTAGGTGTCGACTATGCTTTCGAAAAATTACAGCCCCACCAGAAAGACCGGATCAATAATTTATTGGGGATAGAAACCGATTTGACCGGAGCCGGTTATAACGTCAATCAATCTAAAATTGCAATAGGTTCAGGAGGCTTATTAGGAAAAGGATTTCTACAGGGTACCCAGACCAAATTCAATTTTGTTCCCGAACAAAGTACCGATTTTATATTCTGTACAGTCGGCGAAGAATGGGGTTTTGTCGGTTCGGCCATACTGATCGGACTACTTATGGCCTTTATTTTAAGAATTATTTACCTGGCGGAACGTCAGCGTTCGGATTTTTCCCGCATCTATGGATACGGGGTAGCCAGCATTTTATTCTTTCATGTGGCGATCAATATAGGAATGACGATCGGAATGGCTCCCGTCATCGGCATCCCCCTGCCTTTTTTCAGCTACGGAGGTTCTTCCCTTTGGGCATTTACTATTTTGATCTTTATCTTTTTACGTCTGGATGCCAACCGCCTTCAGGTATTCAGTTAAGCGGCGAACATCTGCCGGGTAAAATCTTCGGGCACAAACGTTTTAAATATATCTTAAAGCGCGTTTTTATTCGTTTTTTTTAATATTTTCGTGCGGCTATAAACATTAAAAAGTACGAAAGATGAAAACACTCATTCTGAACATAAAACAGCTGGTACAAACGGAACTATCTCCCCGCAAATGGGTTGCAGGTAAAGATATGGCCCGGTTAGGTATCCTGGAAAATGCTTATTTACTTGTTGAAGAAGATAAAATTGCCGGATTCGGAAAAATGGAAGATTTAGACCGGGAGGCTGTCTATGCCGGCGGGGATATCGTCAAGGAAATCGATGCAACCGGCCGTTTGGTCATGCCCTCTTATTGTGACTCTCATACTCATCTGGTTTATGCCGGAAGCCGTGAAATCGAGTATATCGATAAAATCCGTGGTCTTTCTTACGAAGAAATAGCCAAACGCGGAGGCGGTATTCTCAATTCATGCGAAAGGATACGTAAAGCTTCTGAAGAAGAGCTTTTCGATGCAGCCTATGACCGGATTCAGGAAATCGCCGGTTTCGGTACAGGTGCAGTCGAAATAAAAAGTGGTTATGGGCTGGATACCGAAAGCGAATTAAAAATGTTGAGGGTGATCCGCCGTTTGAAAGCCGAAACTCCCCTATTGATTAAATCGACTTTTTTAGGGGCACATGCCGTACCTTTGGAATATAAGGGCAGACAAACAGAATATGTAGATCTTATTATCAACGAAATGATCCCAATGGTCGCTGCCGAAGAATTGGCCGATTACATCGACGTATTTTGTGACAAAGGTTTCTTTACTGTCGAAGATACCGACCGGATGCTGAATGCCGGAATGAAATACGGATTACGTGCGAAGATACATGCCAATGAACTCGACTACTCGGGTGGTGTGCAAGTCGGAGTGAAATACAATGCAATTTCTGTCGACCACCTGGAATGTATGGGAGAAGAAGAAATCGCCTGTTTATTGGAAAGCGAAACTATGCCGACCGTATTGCCCGGAGCCGCTTTTTTCCTGAATATGCCTTATTCTCCCGTTCGTAAGATGATTCAGGCCGGTTTACCGGTAGCTTTGGCTTCCGATTATAATCCGGGTTCTTCTCCTTCCGGTAATATGAAATTCATTATGTCCTTAGGATGTATCAATTACAAAATGTTACCTGAAGAAGTGATCAATGCGACGACTTTAAATTCGGCCTATGCGATGGGAGTTGAAGAAGAAGCAGGGAGTATCGCTGTCGGTAAACTTGCCAACTTTTATATAACGACTCCTATTTCGGGCATCGAATACTTACCCTATGCCTATACGGCTGATTTAATAGAAGCGATTTTCTTAAAAGGAGAACAATATTAATTGAAATCGACTGAAACATACTTAAAATTAAAGTTTATATACCATGAAAAAATTAATTGAATGCGTGCCTAATTTTAGCGAAGGAAACGACATGCATATCATCGATCAGATCACCGATGCCATGAAAACCGTTGAAGGAATCAGTGTTATCGATGTCGATCCCGGTAAGGCGACCAATCGTACTGTGGTGACTATGGTTGGAGAACCCGAACCGATTTGTGAAGCAGCTTTCCGGGCAGTCAAGAAAGCCGCCGAATTAATCGATATGACCAAACACAAGGGAGCTCATCCCCGCTTCGGAGCAACCGATGTATGTCCATTGGTGCCGGTTTCCAATATCACGATGGAAGAAACCGTGGAATACGCCCGGAAATTAGCCGAGCGTATCGGCAAAGAGCTGAATATCCCGGTATATTGTTACGAAAGTGCTGCTTTTGTTCCGGAACGGAGAAATTTAGCTACTTGTCGGGCCGGAGAATATGAAGCTTTGGGAGAACGTCTTTCCAGTGAACAGTGGCATCCGGATTTCGGTCCCCGTGAACTGAATAGCTGGACTGCCAAGACCGGAGCTACTGCAGTCGGTGCCCGTAATTTTCTGGTCGCTTATAATGTTAACCTGAATACCACCTCTACTCGCCGGGCCAACTCGATCGCTTTCGATGTACGCGAACGCGGAAGGGTGAAACGGGAAGGCAACCCGATCACCGGTAAAAAAGTATTGGATGAAAAAGGAAAGCCGGTGATGATTCCGGGGAGCCTGAAATCTGTAAAAGCGATCGGCTGGTTTATAGAAGAATATGGAATAGCTCAGATCTCTATGAACCTGACGGATATTTCCGTGACTTCCATGCATGAAGCCTTCGACGAAGTTTGCCGTAAGGCTGCCGACCGGGGCATTCGGGTTACCGGTTCCGAACTTGTCGGTGTACTTCCGTTAAAAGCGATGTTGGACGCCGGTCGGTATTTCCTGCGTAAACAACAACGTTCTACGGGGGTATCCGACAAAGAGCTGATCAAAATAGCCGTCAAATCATTGGGATTGGACGAATTATATCCTTTCGATCCGAAAAAGAAGATCATCGAATATATTCTCGAGGAAGAAGCTTCGAAAGGTAAGAAAAAACTGGTAGACATGACTTTAACCGATTTTGCCGACGAAACGGCTTCTGAATCTCCGGCTCCCGGTGGGGGGTCGATCTCTGCCTATATGGGGGCCTTGGGTGCCGCTCTCGGTTCGATGGTCGCCAACCTCTCCTCACACAAACGGGGATGGGACGACCGTTGGGAAGAATTTAGCGATTGGGCTGAAAAAGGAAAAGTATATCAGACTGAATTGATCAAACTGGTGGACGAAGACACCAATGCTTTCAATAAGATCATGGATGCTTTCAGTTTGCCTAAAAAATCTGAAGAAGAAAAAGCTGCCCGGCAGAAAGCTGTTCAGGATGCCACCCGCTATGCTACCGAAGTACCGTTCAAAACGATGAAACAATGTTACGAATGTATGTCTGTAGCCAAAGCTATGGCTGAAATAGGTAACCCGAATTCCGTAACGGATGCCGGCGTAGGTGCATTGGCAGCACGCGCCGGAGTCATGGGAGCATTTCTGAATGTAAAAATCAATGCAGCCGGATTGGAAGATAAGGAATTTGCAGCTCAAATCATACGCGAAGGTGAAGCTATCGTGGAAAAAGCCAATGAACTGGAAGCTGAAATTTTGAAGATTGTAAATTCAAAAATCTAAGTTCCCGATCTATTGCTATGTTATATAAAATCGTTTAGCCGGGCCACCGGTTAAACGATTTGCTTTTTTTATCACAGACTTTCTTACTTTCGATCGATTTTTCCGGATAGCAGGATAAAATATCGGGGGTTTTGCTTTATCTTTGCGTACGTATGACAAAGCAGAATTTAATAGTTAGAGAGATTTCAGGGATAACAAGGGTTTCAGAAATTAACCGTTGTGACTGTTGTCATTGGAAAAGGTACTTCTTTGGGGGGATACTGGTCGTTATCCTTACTGTTTTCCAGCAAGGAGCCGATCAGGAACCGATCTCTTTTGCCGGCCAGTATCCCGGAATCGAGACTGAATTTATTGCAGATTATACCCTGTATGGGGAGGACGACGAAAATTGTATCTGTCCATCCAGTTCGCGCAACCGGAAAAATCTATTACACTCTGTTGCTGAAAAATATCATTTTTCAACTTGCTTTTCTCCTGCGGGAGAAAGGAAAATAGTTTTTACACGTTTCTGCCCTATTCCCATATTGCGTTCTTTTTTATGCGTTTATAGAATTTGAAGTCAGCCAATGCAATCAAAAAGATTATTTACGAATGGAAGAATTAAAATATACTACACACAGCTAAAATGGAAACAAAACATTATTCCGGCTTGAACGATTCAGAAGTGCAGCAAAGCCGCAAACAATTTGGAGAAAATATCATCACTCCACCTCCACATACTCCTTTGTGGAAACTTTTCCTTGAGAAATTTAAAGATCCGATTATCCGTATATTGTTGGTAGCAGCCGTCTTGTCGCTGATTATTTCTATCATGCACAATGAATATGCAGAGACGATCGGTATTTTCTTCGCTATATTTCTGGCTACCGGAGTCGGTTTCTGGTTCGAAATGGATGCCAATAAAAAATTCGAATTATTGAATCAGGTCAATGATGATATACACATAAAGGTTCTTCGCAATGGAAACATACACGAAATACCTAAACGTGAAATTGTAGTCGGCGATATTGTCGTACTTGAGACCGGAGAAGAAATTCCCGCTGACGGAGAATTGATCGAAGCTATTTCTTTGCAAGTGAACGAATCTACCCTAACGGGCGAACCGGTCATCGATAAGACTACCGATCCTGCCGATTTCGATCCGGAGGCTACCTACCCTTCCAACAAAATCATGAGGGGTACCACTATAGTCAACGGGCATTGTGTCTACAAAGTAGAAAAAGTAGGTGACGCTACAGAATTCGGAAAAGTGGCCCAAAAATCTACAGAGATCAATCACGATAAAACTCCGCTCAGCAAACAACTGGAAGGCCTGGCCAAGTTTATCAGTATTATCGGTTTTACAGTTGCCGGGGTTACTTTTGTCGGATTACTTACAAAAGATATTATAGCCGGAATTTTCACTGCCGATACGATCTTCACTTTAGAAACGGCAGGAAGGATTTTGAAATATTTCATGGTTGCAGTCACTCTTATCGTTGTATCCGTCCCGGAAGGCTTACCGATGAGTGTTACACTAAGTCTTGCATTAAGCATGCGTAAAATGCTAAAGACGAACAATTTGGTACGTAAGATGCATGCCTGCGAAACGATGGGAGCCACAACCGTTATCTGTACAGATAAGACAGGAACCCTGACTCAAAATCAAATGCAGGTTTATCAAACCCGGTTTTACGGTTTGCCGGACCAAGAACTGCAACAGGATAATCGCCTTCAGGTATTGATCAAGGAAGGGATTTCCATCAATTCAACGGCCTATCTGGAATACGGTAACGATCAGATCAAGACCTTGGGAAATCCGACCGAAGCCGCTTTATTACTTTGGCTGCATCAGCAGAAGATCAATTATATGGATTACCGGGATAATACTGAAATTTTGGAACAATTGACCTTTTCTACCGAACGGAAATACATGGCAACCCTGGTCCGCTCCGTGCTGGAGGGAAAGCTTATTCTCTATCTGAAGGGAGCTCCCGAAATTGTATTCGCCAAATGTAAACAGGTAGAAACCCCCGCAGGTTTAGTTCCTGCACAAGAATATCATGCTACTGTAGAAAAAGAATTGCTGGACTTTCAGAATCAGGCGATGCGTACATTGGGATTTGCCTATAAGCTAGTAGATTCTGCTTCAGAAGGCGAGATCGAAGCTATCGCTCAGGAAGATTTTATCTTTTTAGGAATTGCGGCGATTTCCGATCCGGTACGTCCGGATGTCCCCGCTGCAGTAGCCAAATGTTTGAATGCGGGAATCGATGTAAAGATTGTCACCGGAGATACTCCGGCAACCGCCCGGGAAATCGGACGGCAGATCGGTATTTGGAAATCCGAAGATTCGGAGGAACAGATTATCACCGGAGTCGACTTTGAAAAATTGCCGGACGAAGAAGCGGCTAAACGGGTTTTGAAACTCAAAATAATGTGTCGTGCCCGCCCTACCGACAAACAACGTCTGGTCGAACTGCTGAAACAATCGGGAGCAGTCGTAGCTGTAACCGGGGACGGTACAAACGATGCACCGGCATTGAATCATGCCGATGTGGGACTTTCCATGGGCTCCGGAACCTCGGTGGCTAAGGAAGCCAGTGATATTACTTTATTGGATGATTCGTTCAACAGTATTGCTACAGCCGTAATGTGGGGACGTTCGCTTTATCACAATATCCAACGTTTTATACTGTTTCAGCTGACGATCAACTTATCGGCTTTGCTGATTGTACTGATCGGTTCAATGTTCGGCCGGGAATTACCCTTGACTGTAACTCAAATGTTATGGGTGAACATGATCATTGATACATTCGCAGCAGCTGCCCTGGCTTCTCTCCCTCCCAACCCCAAAGTAATGAATGAAATGCCCCGCAAATCGACAGATTTTATCATCAGTCCCAAGATGCGGAATTACATCCTGGGGATAGGACTTTCGTTTACGGTATTGCTGCTCGGCCTGATGTATTGGTTTACCATAAACGACGGAGTCATGTCCCGACACGATCTGTCTGTATTTTTCACAACTTTTGTGATGCTACAGTTCTGGAATATGTTCAATGCGAAAGCTTTTCTTTCTCATGGCTCTGCATTCAAGAATTTAAAGGACAGTACCGGTTTCCTGATCGTTATGTTTATCATTCCCATCGGGCAGTATTTGATTGTACAATTCGGAGGAGAGGTATTCCGTACCGTTCCTTTAAGTTGGAAAGACTGGGGGATCATTGTCGGTTTGACTTCGCTGGTACTGTGGATCGGTGAAATCCTCAGATTGATGAAGAAACAATGAGTCATAAGTCATTTTCTGGCAAAGCTAGAAAAAGATAAGGCTAACCTTCGGTTAACCGACGAGTGCCTTGCTGATTGGCGGAACCAGGTTCAGGATTGAAAGTCAGAACCGAAAATCCGCCAATCCGCCAGGACCTCAGTTCAAATGATTTATAAACTAAATCTTATCGTCCCGATCAAGTCTTCACTCCTTCGATAAGTCACTTTTCTCTTCCTGGGAATTCTCGCGGGATTTCGATAAGGTCTCTAAGAATTTGATCCTTTCCTTACAAAATTTTTTGATTACTTTCTCTGTTTTGCAGGTAAAAGTCAGACAGCGGGTCAACAGATCGGAGTTGACGGTATACGGATAGCTGAAGCGGGTTTTATAACTAAAAGATTGCAAGCGTCCGAATAAAGTCCATTCGGCCAATTGTCCGTCTCCATACCACAAGGCAGCAATTTCTTTCGTACAGTATCTGATTTTCAGGTAAGTCGTCACCAGATCTTCTCTCCCTTCGGCCAGAAAGCCATAATGTACCATATTTCCGGCCCGAAGAAATTGGACGACAGCCTGATACAGATAATAAGCGGCTAAACGGGGAATACCACCGTCGATATGTCGCTGTGCATCTTGCAGAAAAGCTCTTCCTAAGGCCAGACACTGATCGGAAAGGCCGACAATTTGCTGATAAGAACGGGTCGGTTTATAAGCGACAGACTCTTTTAAAATACAATTTTCACTCTCATACAACAAGATCCCCTCTTTTCTAATTGCATAGAAAAAATAACTTAAAGAAGTGCGATGATGAATAAATTCAGCTGTAAAAATATGAAGGGACAGATTCTTCTCCTTCCGGTTATCAAGCGGATAATGAGTCTTTAAATATCCGACCAACTCCCTAACCGTCAGCGTCGGTTTTTCCTCCATGATAACAAGCATTTCATACCCTTTCAAAGCGTTATGAAAGTCCATACCTGCATAATAACCGAACAAAATAACCATCTGAGGATGAATATACTCACAAATAAGATCTGTTAGCTTGTGGAGTTCTTCCATGTTCTGACAAGCTGGTACCATTGGAATTGTCTTCATAACCGTTAAGTTTTTAATTAGAGAAATTTTACAATTACCCCGTCAAATCTCTATATCATCCAAATCCGGAATATATACACATAAAAAATCGGCCCTTGAACTGATGGGGTGCCAATAATATTTTACAAAAAATTACCAGGTTTTTCACCTGCCCCATCAGCCAAGAACCGAATATTTAAAGCAGCAGGCAACCGAATGCCTGCTACGTTAATCAACAGTCCTAAGCTGCTTTGTAAAATATATTGGCATTACAAAGATAGGACAATTTTTCATTATATCCATATAAAATTGGAATAATTTTCATATTTATTTCACCAAGCTATCGTTTAACAGGTTAAAGATAAGTCTTTTTTATTTAAATCGCCATTATTTTTATTTATAATTTTGTATTTTCGGATAGTTTGTCCAATTTAAAACACATGTTTCTTATCTTATATCTTTATTTCTTATCTTTGTCAAATCAGTAATAGAAATATGAAAACCAGAAAAATCAGAACTGCTTTATATAATGTCCTTCCCGGAGAAAAAGCACATGCTCTCATGGCTCCTCGCCCGAAGTATATCGAAGGAATCGAAGGCGTACATCCCTGTCCTCCTGTCAATAGTGCCATCCTTGCCTTAATCGTTCCTTTTGAAAACGAATTGGCCCTTCCTCTCATCAAACGGGTAAACCGGGGAAAATATCATGGCGGACAAATTGCTTTTCCCGGTGGAAAGATGGAAAAAGAAGATGCCGATGCTTTACAGACAGCTTTACGGGAATGTCACGAAGAAATAGGAGTACCCGAAGAAAAAGTGTCTATCCTGGGAGTATTGAGCGATATCTATATTCCTTTGAGCAATTTCAATATTACTCCGATTGTCGGGACAACATTACAATTACCTGATTTTATCTTATCCCAGGATGAAGTGGAAAAAGTCATTTTAGTAAAATTAAGGGATCTTTTCGATGACCGGAATAAAACCACACACTCTTTTGTACGACACGATCATAAAATTATTGCACCGGGATATAAGATCGGAGAAAATTTTATTTGGGGAGCCACTGCAATGATTATTGCAGAATTAGAGCAATTAATGAAAACCAATACTTTCAATCATTTAGGAAAGCTGTAAGGCTATTTTAGCATTGCAATTGGGGCTGTAGCCGAATTGCAATGCCAGATTTATTTTTTCCGGCATACCAGATAAAGGGGATGATAGCTCAGCGGACAATACCCGTCTGTCAGGAAACGGATTTTGTAGTCTTCACAAAACTCGTGAAGACGTCCTTTGGTCCAGGCTGTCGGTAGACTGGTTGCATTCACTCCGGTTTTCTTTACATGCCGAAGAATATCCAAGGGATCGGAAAATTTTAGCGTATGTATCTGCTCTTCGGTATACAATATATCGTATTCTGAAGACAACCAGGCACTTAATTCCCCTATAGAACGATATTCCAGTCCTTGTCCGGTTACAGCTTTCAATTCTTTAAAATTATTCTTCCCGAAAGTACTGAAAATCAACCATCCGTTTGTATTAAGATGAGCTGCTAATTTAGCAAAAGTAGCCCGGGGATGAGCCAGCCATTGAAAAGTCGAAGCAGAAACGATCAAATCGAATTTCCCGGTCAAAGGTATTTGTTCGATATCCCCGTTCAGCCCGTGTGAGACAGGCAACTGGCATCTGTCTATCGTTTTCCGGCACATCTGCTCGACCAAATCATTCACCCAAAATTGCTGATCCTCCCAAAGCCGGTTGATTTTTTCGGATAAGAGTCCGGTGCCACACCCGATTTCCAAGGTCCGGGAAGAATAAGGTACATATTCCTGTAATAATTCTACCAGGCGCTGTACAATCCATTTCTGAACGGTTGCATTATCTTCATAGCTATCGACGCTCCGTCGGAAACGGCATTCTATTTCAGTCTTATCGATCATACTTTGCTATTTTTCTAAAATTTCTCTCCAACTCCGAAACCGATAAAACGGATAATGTCCGCCGGGTAAAGAAACGGCAGGAATCCCTTCTTTCTTACACCAGTTCAATTGATTCTGTGCAGGAAATACCGAGTCTTTTTCCGAAATGTAACTTTTATCCCAATTCAGTTTTCCTTTTACACCAGAGCATAACTCCCGTATACGACACAACTCTTCGCATACTTCTTCGATTCCACGATTCGGTTTTTGTCCGCTGAATTTCCGGCATTCGTCAGCCCCATCGAGCATCCTCAGAAAGAACTTTTCCCGTCCTCTCTCATTCATTCCTTTTTCTGTAAGCTCATAAATTTTGACCGGAATTCCATATTCATCGTCGACCGGACGTGTAGTTCCATTCAATGCGACACATCGCTCCGGTTTCATTTCAAGCCTGGAGATTACCCGATCTGCGGCCCACACTCCCATCGACCAGGCGACCACATAAATGCAGCGGTAATACCCTAAATCCGGAAAAGCAAAATCTAACGAACGGTAATCATAACACATCAGCACATCATCTTCTATTTGCAGATGAGATACACCGGCAGCATCCATTCCCCAACCATGGAAGAAAACGATCACCCGATCGGAACCTTTTTTGTTCAACCACTCTATTCGCATACCAGACACTCCAAAAATTCAAATAAACAACCATAATCTTCGGTTGGAATAGAAGCATTCAGGGAGAAACGGATACGGGCTTCATTTTTGGGTACGGTCGGATACCGCACCGGCAAAACAAAAAATCCGTTATCCCGAAGTAATTCCGACATTTCTACACTACTCTCATTAGAACCACATACCATAGGTACGATATGAGAGTCACCCCGGGTTTCGAATCCTTTTTCGACCAATACCTGCCGTAACTTCGAAGCAATTTCGGCCAATTTGATCCGAAGATCGTAAAAATCGGGCATCCGGTTGAGAATAAACCGCGTCCACGCCACATTTACAGGAGGCAAAGCCGTTGTAAAAATCAGGCTTCTTTGCGTATTGATCAAATAATCGCGAAATACTTGTTCACACACGACAAAAGCTCCCATCGAAGCAAAAGCTTTTCCAAAAGTACCGACGATAAAATCGATATCTTCCATACAAGCTTGTTCTTCACAACAACCTAACCCATTCGTCCCCCTTACTCCTACGGCATGTGCCTCGTCTACATACAAAAAGGCGTCGAATTCCTTCTTTATTTCACACAATTGTTGTAAATCCGACGTATCTCCATCCATACTAAAAATGGACTCCGTAACGATGAATACATTATCATATTCCTCCCGGTGCTGGGTCAGTATACTTCGCAAATGTTCGTAATCCAAATGTTTGTATCTGATCATCTGAGCCTCACTCAACCGCAATCCGTCGATAATACTGGCATGCACCAATTTATCTGCAACGATCAGATCCCGCTTATTGGTTAAAGCAGGCAAAATTCCGATATTGGCATGATAACCCGAATTGAATACCAAGGCTGCCTCTTTATCGTAAAGATCGGCTAAATCGTCCTCGAGCATTTTGTAATAAGGATGATTTCCGGATAATAATCTGGAAGATACAGCACTGTATGGTAAAGCCATAACATCTGTCTCTTCACGGAATTCTTCAATCAGGCGTGGATTAGACGATAAGCCCAGATAATCGTTCGAAGACAGATTCAGCATCTCACGTCCGTCGTCGTGGATCAAAAAACCGTTGTGTTCGATTTCCCTCAGGATCCGGTAATTACCGGATTCTTTTATGGTTTCTAATTTATGATAATAACGCTCTTTATTCATTTTGTATGCTTTTAACCGATTATTGAGCGATCACTTTCAATAAACCTTGAGTCAAACGGCTCAGTTCTTCGGGCCGGATGATGAATGGCGGCATAATGTATACCAGTTTACCGAACGGTCTCACCCATATACCTTCTTCAACGAACTTGGCTTGAAGGACAGCCATATTCACCGGTTCTTTCATTTCGATTACCCCGATGGCCCCCAATACCCGGACATCCGCCACATTCGGAAATAATGCAGCAGGCTGCAATTCCTGTTTCAATTGGCGTTCGATAGCCCCTACCGTCTTTTCCAGATCATACTCCTGAATCAATCCGACCGAAGCATTGGCGACAGCACAAGCCAGGGGATTTCCCATAAAGGTGGGCCCGTGCATAAATACAAAAGGATCCCGGGAGCAGATCCGAGTCGCTACCCGTTCGGTAGCCATCGTTGCGGCAAAGCTCATGTAACCTCCGGTAATCGCTTTTCCGATACACATAATATCCGGAGAAATCCCCGCATGTTCAACCGCCCATAACTTCCCGGTACGTCCGAATCCTGTTGCTATTTCATCACAGATCAACAACACTTCGTACCGATCACACAATTCCCTGACCTGTTTCAGGTAATCTGCTGAATAAAACCACATTCCACCTGCTCCCTGAACAATAGGTTCAAGAATAACAGCAGCTATACCGGCATGATGTTCTTCCAGGCAGTCTTTCAGTTCCCGGATATCTTCCTCCCGGCAAGGAGCTCCGAAACGACATTCCGGACGATGAATAAAATACTGTATAGGGAGGGTACCATGAAAAATACCGTGCATACCCGTTACCGGATCACATACAGACATGGCATTCCAGGTATCGCCGTGATATCCTTTGGTGATAGTCAGAAAATGTCTTTTTTCTGTGCGTTCAGCTGCATACCAGTATTGTAAAGCCATCTTCATAGCCACCTCTACAGATACCGATCCCGAATCACAAAAGAAAATTTTATCCAATCCCCCGGGAGCAATAGAAAGAAGCCGTTCTGCCAGTTCAACGGCAGGCCGATGGGTAAATCCCCCGAACATCACATGGGACATTTCTTTCATTTGTTTTTCAAGGGCGGCATTCAATACCGGATGATTATAACCGTGTACTTCACACCACCAGGAAGACATACCGTCGATCAATCTGCGTCCGTCTTCGAGTTCGATATATACCCCTTCCGCCCTCTTTACAGGATATACCGGCAGCGGATCTATCGTCGAAGTATAGGGATGCCAGATGTGCTCCCTGTCGTATTGAAGTAATTCTGCTGTATTCATATTTTTAGATTTTTAGATTTTCCTTCTGTTTCGAAACCCAGCGCCTTCACCTTTTCCATATCTTCTTTTACTTTCGATCCCAAAGTGGTCAATAAATCACCTACTATCGCAGCATTTATCCCGGCCTGGATCGCCTCTGTCTCTAAATGGGATATCAGCATTCTCCCTCCGGCAAAACGCAGGTAGGCATCGGGCTGAATAAAACGAAAGAGCGCAATGGTAGTCAGGATCTCTTCATCTTCCAACCGAGCTGTACCTTCGAGAGGAGTACCGGGGATCGGATTCAGAATATTTATCGGAATAGATTTTATTCCCAATTCCCTTAACATCAAAGCCAGATCGATCCGATCCTCCATACTCTCTCCCATTCCGATAATTCCTCCGGAGCACACTTCCATACCGATTTCCTGAGCTGCACGGATAGTCTCTATTTTATCGGCAGGGGTATGCGAGGTACATAAGGTACCGAAGTAATCGGCCGAAGATTCCAGATTACAATGATAACGTGTAATACCGGCATCCATCAATTTTTGTAACTGCGCCTTTTTCAGTAATCCCATGGAAGCACACAATTGAAGGTCCGACTGGGATTTGATTTTAACGGCAAAAGTACAGATCCGGTCTATATTTTTATCGGACAAGGCCCTACCGCTGGTCACAAACGAAAATTTATCCACTCCATAATCGGCATTCGAACGGGCTAAATCGAGACAAGTCTTCTCATCTACCAGTTCGTACTCTTCTATATTCGTTTTAAACAAAGCCGATTGGGCACACCATTTACAATTCTCCGAACATCTTCCGGAACGGGCATTTATAATCGAGCAAGTATCGAACCGACGGCCCACCCGTTTATCTCTGATTTCGCCTGCGGCCCGGTATAAAGCTTGCTTATCCACCGCATTACTCAATAAAATCGCCTCTTCGCGGGTGATCTGTCCACCGTTCAACACTTTTTCTTTTAATTGTGTAATCATACTTCTCTTTATTCAAAATAAAAAGGGCATGCTTACAGCACACCCTTTCCTTATTTACTTTAACATCACTTTCAGACCGGGGCATACTTCTCCCTCATGTAAACAGACCCCTTCCATTTCCCGTTTCAATTGTTCCGCTATTTCTCCCTCATTTTCTTCCCAAGCTAAAACCCCACTTACAATTAAGCCTTTCCGGGCAGATTTGAGCATAGCACACAAACAAATATGCAAAGCTAATCCTGCAATCTGTACTTGCCGGCCCAAAGCAGCAAAAACAGCATATCCTTTCCCGCTCCACTGGGAAAAGTAAAGTACGGCTTCCGGTATACAGGTATTTATTTTCATATTCGGCCGCAAGGTAATCAAAATTCGGGATACCACACCCAATTTATGGGTAATAATTGTAACTTCGCACCCGAAAATAAGAATAAATAGTTATGAAAAAGGCCATTGTTTTATTATCCGGCGGGCTGGATTCTTCAACAGCTCTTTATCTGGCCCAAAGCCAGGGATTCGATGAGATTTATGCCATCACTTTCGAATACGGTCAGAAGCACGACAAAGAATTAAAAAGTGCTATAGCCATTGCAAAAGCAGCCGGCGTAAAAGAACATAAAATAGTTAATTTACTTTTGAACCAATGGAGCGGATGCGCACTTACCGATCCGGACATGGAGGTAGAAGACGGCCATATCGAACGCCAGGATATTCCTTCCACTTACGTACCTGCCCGGAATATGGTATTTCTGTCGGTAGCCGCTTCGTGGGCCGATGCATTAGATATCACGGACATCTTTATCGGAGTGAGTGAAGTCGACTATTCCGGTTATGTCGATTGCCGGGAAGAATTTATAAAAGCGATGGAAAACGCGATCAACCTGGGAACCGTATTGGGAGCCGAAAAGAAACAGAGAATTACCATCCACGCTCCTTTCATGCATCTAACCAAAGCCGAAGAGGTCAAATTAGGCGTCAGTCTGGGGGTCGATTTCGGACTGACCTGGACCTGTTACCGGGGAGGTGAACATCCGTGTGGCGTTTGTGACAGTTGTTTATTGAGAGCCAAGGCTTTTGCCGAAGCAAACGAAATAGATCCTTTAGTATGCTGATTAGAAAACAATTCAAATTCGAAGGGGCGCATATTGTCCGTAATTGTTCCTCTCAACGGTGCCGGGAAAATATTCACGGACATTCCTATATCGTCGAAGTTTTTATCACCTCGGACAAACTCGACGACGGTTATATGGTTATGGATTTCTGCCGTTTGGATAAAGTGAAAGAATTTATCGAAAGTTTCGATCACTCTTACTCCCTGTGGCAAAATGAATCGCCCGATTTAAAAACATTCGTATACCGTTATAACCGGAGAGTTGCAGAAATCCCGGTCTCTCCTTCTGCCGAAGGTTATGCCTTACTGTTTACCTATGTCATCGACAAAATCCTCCGGCATACGGAACGTGTCAACGGGGAAGGAAATATTCAGCTTCATGCTGTCCGGGTACATGAAACGGCTACAGGTTATGCCGAAGCTTTTCAGGAAGATTTAAAACTGGCCAGATTCCAACTGAAAGACATCCATTTCTCCGAAGGGATCGTTGCAGAGTGGAAATCTACCGACTGGTGGGATAAACTGTTAGAGGCGTAAATATGCGATTAGCCAAAGACGGAATCTTTCCGATCGTTAAAGATAAAGACGGACATTTGCTCCCGGATTTGCCGGCATCCGGTTTTCAGTTTGCAGGTACCGTTCAGGGAGAAGGAAAATTGTGCGGTATCCCTTCTCTATTTGTCAGATTGGCCGGATGTAATCTGCAATGTCACTGGCAAACCTCCGACGGTCTGTCGTCACCTTGTGACTCTGCTTATGCTGCATATCAATTAAAAGATACCCGGCAAGTATCTGTGGAAGCCATTTATACAACCCTCTTGCAAAATGCCGGTCCCATCCGGCACATCGTCCTTACCGGTGGTGAACCTTTACTTCAGGTAAAGGAATTAAAAGCCTTATGTCAAAAGTTAAAGTCCGACTATCGATTCCATTTGACTTTAGAAACCAATGCCACCTTATTCGATCCTGAATTGGCCCGATACATCGATTTATTCAGTTTATCTCCCAAGCTAAGCAGTTCCTATACCGGAGCGAGTCCGCTTTCCATTCAACGGTTGAATCCGGAATGCATACAGCAATATATATCCTCTGCCCGGCAATACCAGAAAGATTTCCAATTGAAATTCGTATATGCTTGCGATGAAGATATAGACGAAATCCAGCAACTTTTATCTGTTCTTCAAGCTTGGAAAAATGACGACATCCTGTTAATGCCTTTAGGAGGGACGCCGGAAATCATGCGAAGAAATATGCGAAAAACTTTAGAGTATTGCATTCGGAACGGTTGGCGATATTGTGACAGATTGCATATCTCGTTATTCGGGGATAAGGCAGGAGTATGATTAATGACGTAAAGCCAGTAATGTCGGAGTTTTATAATAAATTTCACCTGCATCCAAAAGTTTGCGGATACAAGCCGTCGCTTGCTGTCGGGAACCCGCCGATTCATAGATCAGTTCCCTGATCTCATAATCTTTTTGTTTCAGCAGCTCAAGGATCTTCTCCTCGGTTTTCCGGTTGGTATTTCCCGGTCGTTTCTTCTGTTCGAGACAAAGGTCACAAATACCGCAAACCTCTTTTTCCCGTTGTCCGAAATAAGCCATCAAATACAATTGACGACAGGAATCGGTTAATTCGATGTATCCGGCCATATGCCCGACTTTTACAGCATAAGCTTGTTTCCTGTCCTCATAGGCCTCGGGACCGATATGCAGGTAATGAGCCGGAACCCGGGGCTGGTGATAAACGATATAAGGCCGGTCATTACCGGGAATATAACCGATGATCCTGCGACGGGCTAATAACAACAGACTTTCATAGACCTGTTGTCTTTTCACCCCTAACTTCCCGGCCAGTATTTCTTCATCGATATAAGCATATTGCACAAAAATCCCCGGATAATTCCGAAGTATATATTCCACCAATCGTTCCAATAAAAGGTCCCCCAACTCTATTTTATACAATTGATCTCTCAAAACCAGGAAACTGATACGCGAACGGGCATGTACTTCGGTGGTACATTCCAAATAACCGGCTACCTGCAATACTTTTATCGCCGACAAGGTAGTGGTCAGCTCCAGCTTATAAGTCTTCACAAAATGTTCAGGATCGAACTCAAAAGCCAGTCCATGCCCTAACCCTTCCTCCAATCCGAAAAAATCCCCCAACAGGCGATACACCTGACGGATATAATTTTTATCGGGAAATCCCTGAGTGACTCTTTTTTTCAGGGCTGTCAAAGCAGCTTCGTTGTATAACAATACCGCATAAGCCTTCTTACCGTCCCGTCCTGCTCTCCCGGCTTCCTGGAAATAGGCCTCGGGACTATCCGGAATATCGAAATGAACGACAATCCGAACATCCGGTTTGTCGATTCCCATACCGAAAGCATTCGTTGCGACAATCACCGGGACTTCACCTTTTTTCCACGCCTCCTGTTTTTGTTCTCTTTGAAAAGAAGTCAGTCCGGCATGATAAAAATCAGCTTCTATTCCCTTCGCTTTCAAAAAACGGGCCAACTCTTCCGCTCCCGCTCTTTTGCGCACATACACGATTGCGCTGGCTTTCAGACTGGATAAAATATGCAATAATTCTCCCAACTTATCGTTCGCTTTCCGGACTACATAAGCGATATTATCCCTCCGGAAACTTTTCGATAAAACATGGGGCATCTCAAATTTTAACTGTTGCTGGATATCTTCGGCCACCTGGGGGGTAGCGGTAGCTGTCAATGCCAATACCGGAATCTGCCGGAAATTCTCCCGAATTTCAGCGATCCGCAGATATGAAGGCCGGAAATCATAGCCCCATTGCGAAATACAATGGGCTTCGTCGACTGCCAGCATGGACAAATGCATTTGTTTCAGACGTGCGCGAAACTGTTCCGAAGCTAATCGTTCGGGAGAAACATACAGGAATTTGATTTTTCCGGCAATCGCTTTATTCAGGGTCGATTCTATCTGTTCTTTCCCCATACCGGTATAAATCGCCTCCGCCACAATTCCCCGCTTTTGCAATTCTTCAACCTGATCTTTCATTAAAGCGATCAAGGGCGTCACCACCAGGCATATCCCCTCCAACACCAAGGCAGGTACCTGGTAGGTAATCGACTTTCCTCCACCGGTCGGCATCAAAGCCAGCGTATCCTTCCCCTCCAATACCGAGAGAATAATCTCCTCCTGCAGACTACGGAATTCATCGTATCCCCAGTATTGTTTCAATATTTCGTGAATCCTGTTATGCATCTCTCTTCTTTCGGACAAAGATAGGGAAAATTGAAAATTATTTACTACTTTCGCCCGTGTCTTAAAACAAGAAGCTAAAAATGAGATTCACCCTATTGTTTATGCTGGTCCTGATCATTTGTTCCTGTGAGCCCCAAAGAACGCAGGAGCCACCTGTGGCACAAGTGTTCGAGAGTACCTTATCCCGCTCCGAGATCATCGATTTTATTCCGAACGGCACCTCCAGTGAAGATAGTCTGCTCATGGCTCAGAACTATATCCGCAATTGGGTGACGCAAAAATTACTTTTACATAAAGCGATCGAGAACCTATCCAACGAAGAAATGAATATACAAAAACAGGTTGAAGATTACCGCACTTCTTTGTTGATTTACCAATACAAACAAAAACTGATCGCCCAACGCCTTATGGACGAGATCAGCGAAGAAGACATCGAAACCTATTATAATAAAAACGAAAAAAACTTTATTCTGCCCACTCCGATCATTAAAGCGGTATTCTTTATTCTTCCTAAAAATGCACCTAATTTAAAAGAAGTGAAGAAATGGTTCAAATCGGATAAAGCAAACGATCAGGAAAGTCTGGAAGATTATTGCCTGACCCATGCTAAAAAATACGATAAATTCAACAATAAATGGATTGAAGTAAAATATATATTAAATCTGATTCCCGGAGATTTCAACACATTAGAAAAAGAAATTCTGGTGGTTAAAAACATCGAAAAAGAAGATGACGACAACTACTATTTTCTAAAAATCAAGGAGATGCGTCATGAACAAACGTTAGCTCCCTTAGATTATGTCAGAGATGAAATTACCCTTATTCTGAAAAATAAAAAGAAACTTCAATTCGAAAACGACCTAGAAAAACAGATCAATGAAGAAGGAGTTCGTAAAAAGTATGTAAAAATTTACTAAACTTTCTACTGTTCTTCGCTGTTTTGAATAAAAATAGTAGTTTAGAGGTCTCAAATTTTGACTATATAATAACAAATTAATACACATGAAAAAGGTTTTATTATTACTTGTTTTATCTTTCTCTTTCAGCTTTATTTTTGCACAAAAAAATGTTATAGATAAAATAGTCGCTATTGTAGGAGATGAAATAATTTTGCAATCCGATATTGAAAATGCCTTTTTACAACAACAGGGCCAGGGGATCATCTCCTCGTCACCTGATTATAAAGCAGAAATTCTGGAACAACAATTGGTACAGAAACTACTTATGGCCCAAGCTCAAATAGATAGTATCATCGTATCGGACGAAGAAGTTGAAAATGCCGTTTCCAGTCAGATCGAATTTTTTATCAGTAATATCGGTTCTCAGGAACGTCTGGAGAAATATTTCGGTAAATCCATCCAGGAAATCAAAGACGACATGAGAAATCCGCTTAAGGAGCAATTGATTACAGAACAAATGCAGCAAAAGATCGTTGAAAAAATACGTATTACTCCTTCGGAAGTAAGAAGTTATTTCAAAAAGATCCCCAAAGACAGCCTTCCGGATATGCCCGACCGTTACGAATTACAACAGATCGTTTTAAAACCGGATGTCAGTGAAGCCGAGAAAGAACGGATACGGGAACAATTGCGCTCTTTCCGGGACCAGATCCTGAAAGGGGAAAAGACGTTCAATACTTTAGCCGTATTGTATTCAGAAGATGCTTCTGCTCCCCGTGGCGGAGAACTGGGTTATAAATCCAAGAAAGAACTGGATCCGGCTTTTGCAGAAGCAGCTTTCAGCTTAAAACCCGGAAAAATTTCTAAAATCATAGAATCGGAATACGGTTTCCATATTATTCAGCTGATCGACCGTCAGGGAGAAAAAATCAATGTCCGTCACATTATCCTTCAACCGAAGGTTTCCGATACGGAAAAACAGGAAGCTTTAAATCGTCTGGATACCATCCGGCAATACATCACCGATGGGAAAATGACTTTCGAAGAAGCTGCCTATTATTTCTCTACCGATAAGAAAACCCGGAATAACGGTGGGTTGTTCGCCGATCCCCAGACTTCGGAAGCCCGCATTGCCCGTCCTGATATTCCCGGCGATATGGCTCGAGAAGTAAATAAAATGAAACCCGGCGAAATCTCTCAGCCGTTCATCAGTCATACCAACGGCCAAGAAGAATACAAGATCGTGAAGATTAAAGAATTTTATCCCCGTCATAAAGCGAATTTGGATGATGACTGGCAAAATTTCGAATTGATGCTGAAACGGGAAAAACAAATGGAGAAATTGGAAAAATGGATCAAAGAAAAACAAGCGGATACCTATATTCATATCGATGAAAGTTTTAAAGATACCAAATTCCGGTACGACGGATGGATTAAATAAACAGAAACAGGGATTGAAAGTCGTGCTAAAAGCAAATGATCATGAAAGATTTGGTAAAAAGGATCGATCAGTTGAAGATTAAATATGAAACATTAAAAAAAGAGATCGCCCGCAAAATTGTCGGTCAGGAAGAAATCATCGATAAAATACTGGTAGCTATTTTCAGTAACGGACATTGCCTGCTCATCGGTGTCCCCGGTTTGGCCAAGACCTTGATGGTAACCGCTATATCCGAAACCTTAGACTTAAAATACAAGCGGATACAGTTTACGCCGGATTTAATGCCTTCCGATATTATCGGTACTGAAATCTTAGACAATCAGAAGGAATTCAGATTTATCGAGGGGCCTCTATTTGCCAATATTATCCTGGCTGACGAGATCAACCGTACTCCTCCCAAGACACAGAGTGCTTTACTGGAGGCGATGCAAGAGCAAGAAATCACTGCGGCCGGTACAACCCGGAAATTGGAACAGCCTTTTTTTGTTCTGGCTACTCAGAACCCGATAGAACAGGAAGGAACCTATCCGCTGCCGGAAGCTCAATTAGACCGGTTCATGTTCAGTTTGATACTCGATTATCCGACTCTGGAAGAAGAAATCGCTATCGTAGAAAGCACTACCGGACAGAAAACGGAAAAATTGAACCGTATCGTTACAGGGGAAGAAATTCTGAAATTCCAATCTGCAATCCGCCTGATGCCGGTATCGAAACATATCACCGAATATGCCGTAAAACTAGTTGCCCGGACTCGTCCCGGACGTTCTGGGGCACATCCGCTGGCAGAGCAATACCTCAACTGGGGCGCCGGACCGCGAGCTTCTCAATTTTTAATTTCAGGAGCTAAAACACATGCAGCTTTACAAGGGAAATATGCTCCGGATATAGAAGACGTAAAATATGTAGCGGAAGCTATTTTGCGGCATCGGATCTTTAAAAACTATAAAGCAGAGGCTGAACATATCCGGGTCGAAGATCTGATCCGGGAATTTATAAAATAAACGGTCGATATAAAATGTACTTGAAAATCCTCCTATTGTCTATATGTTTTGCCGGCACAATATGCCCCTCATTTGCCCAGCAAAAAGATGTTATCGATATTCTTCATGCCGACACCTATGCCGTGAATATGAAGAGTAATATCGATAGCTTACTTGGAAATGTCAGGCTGAAGCATAAAAATATGCTGATGTTTTGCGATAAATTATACAACCATCGAGATAGTAATTATGTGGAAGCTTTCGGTAATGTCCACGTGATTCAGAACGATACCTTGAATCTGTGGGGAGATTTTATGCTATACAATGGCAATACGGAATTTGCCAAAGTCAGGGATAACGTGATCATGAAAGACCCGAAAATTACCCTGACCACCGATTTTCTGGATTACGATGCGGCCAACCGGGTCGGCTATTACTTCAATAAAGGGACGATAAAAGACAGTATCAACACCCTGATCAGCGACATCGGCTACTATTACCTCCCGATTAATGAAATGTTTTTTAAGGATAGTGTCAAGGTATACACTCCCGAATATACGATGTATTCGGATACTTTGAAATATCAAACGGAAACAAAAGTCATTACGATATTGGGACCGACCAATATCTATGGCGACAACCGAACCCTCTATTCGGAGAACGGCTGGTATAACTCACTGACTTCACATGCCGAATTATATAAAAACAATCACCTTACCTACAACGAATATTTAGGAAGGGCCGATACTTTAATTGTAGACAGCCTGTCCGGTAAGGCTATCATGCATCAAAACATCCATTTGTACGATACAGTAAATAATGTGATTGTAGAGGGAAACTATGGCGAGGTCACGAAAAACAACGATTATGCTTATGTAACCGAGCGTGCTCAATTGATTCTGGTTGGTAAAACCGATTCCCTCTTTGTCCATGGAGATACCCTTTCAAGTAGTAAAGATTCGTTAGGTAACAACGTCCTGAAGGCCTATTACAACACGAAATTTTTCAATCCCGATCTGCAAGGAATATGCGATTCAATGATTTTCCCGGTAGCGGATTCTACCGTATATCTTTTCGGTACTCCTATTGTCTGGGCCAGTGGCAATCAGCTAACGGGGACAACGATCGATATGCACCTCAAGAACAATGAAGTCGACCTGTTCCATTTAAATAACAAAGCATTTATCGTCAACCAGCTGGATACGGCCAAGTTCAATCAAATCAAAGGACGGAATATGACCGGTTATATCCGGCACAATGAACTTTATCTGGTGGAGGTCGATGGGAACGGCGAATCGATATACTACCCGGATGACAAAGGAGTAATTATCGGTTTGAATAAGACTATCAGTTCCGCTATTAAAATTCATTTAAAAGAAAAAAGGGTAAACCGGATTGTTTTTATTACCAAACCCGAAGGAACTTTGAATCCGCTGATCATTGTCGATCCGAAAGATCGCTTTCTCAAAGATTTTGAATGGCATCAAGACAAACAACCCCGCAGCAAAGAAGATATCTTTAACAAATAAAGTTGTGGATCCGAATAAAAAATTCCGATTAAAAAGATCAGTCTGGCTTTAACGTAGATTTTATTTTTTCTTTCTATTTCTATTCCGATTCCGGGTTTTGTACCGTCAGACCGGTCCGGTAAGGTTTTCCTTCACTGACCGGCGGAACTCCTCGTAGCGCAAAAAACTTTACGCTACGTTTCCGTCAGACACCACCGGTCGGTCGTTTAGAAAAAGCCAGACGACCGACAGAAGCGACCGGGCCCCCGAACACGAAGGCACGTTTTATTTTCTCTCCATTTTATTCTTCAAAATAGACCGAATAGCGATTCCAAAATTCTTCGTTAGCCTCGATATCCTCGTAATAAATCCGGCCTTCAATAACTGTAGGAGAAGTCCTGTTTACACGGGTAGTGATATACTCCATCGTCCCTTTCACCTCTTTCCCCTCTTCTTTATAGGAATATTCCACCTGAACACCACTTAGAAAGTAAACCGATTTCAATTTCTTATAGGTTGTGGTGATTGTCATTTTCACGTCGCTTTTCGGTTTTTCATTGATCGTAACCAGATTCCGGCCTAATCCATTAAAATCGCGGGAAGTCAGGTTGACGACATTCTTTAAGACCGCCAGATCTTTCAGATTGACATAAATCTCTCCGCTATAGGTCTGCACTGCCGGATCACCGGTTGTTGAAATAGAAGGATGAGTAGCCTGGTAACTGATCACCTGAACCGAATCACCTTCATAGACCAGCTTACCTTTACTTTTCAGTTTATAATCACGGGAATTGACGATATCCAATACATTACGGGTATTCCTGACGATATCTGCTGTCAGAATATCATCGAAATAGGTCAGGCCGTCCCACACCGAAGTCACTTCGGAATTTCTACGGACCTGATTGAATTTATAATTCAATTCTTTAAAAGCCGAGGCAACATCTTCCCGATGGTATCCCTGAGCATCATAGATCGTTACCGTTGCCTCTTTTACTTTTTCCTGTCCGTCGACCTGCCGGCTATATTTAAAGTAACCTTCGTAATTATAAGGTTTAGAAATATAATTCTTGTTGATGTTGGAAACGACATTTTGCAGCATTTTCTTATAAATCAGCAATTGTCCGTATACATCTACCTCCCCGATCCCATAAGTTTTCGGCTGCAACAGGATTTTGAGGTCGGGTTTATTTTGTATTTCATATACTTTGATATCCTTTGAAGCATAACCGATAGCCGAGAGACGCAGGACATGGGTTGCATACCGATCCGGGATGACCAATTCGAATCGTCCGTCTACATCCGAAGCAACCCCTGCTACCGTTCCCAACAAACCGATGTTGACAAAAGGTATAGGTTCGTTAGTCCGGGCATCCTGTACCACTCCCTTCAATACAATTTTTCCATCTTCCTGAGCCTGCCCCATACACAAGCCTCCACATATCAATAGCAATAATAAAAGAAATTTCCTGGCCATAATCATCAGTACATTTAGTAATTCAAGCTTATTTTACGTTACGTTTCTATTTTATTTTATATATTTGCCCCAAAGTAAGCAATTATAATGCTTAAAACCAAAATGTGTCAATAAATAATTAGAGTCACTTCATATGAGAAAAACGATTTTATACCTGAGTGGATTTATGATTATTTCATCTTTATCCGTGTCTTGCGTCTCTAAGAAGAAATTCGAAGAATTAGCCAGAGCAAAAAGAGAAGTCGATCGGAATCTGCTCGATCTGAAGCGCGATAAAAAACAGTTGGAAGATCAATTGCAACTAGCAAAGGACGATTTCAATACCATTCGGTACAAACTGACTGAAAATAATGCTGTAAAAGATAAAACGATCGACCAACTGTATACCAAATTACGCTCTTTGGAAAGCAAACAAGTGGAGTTGAAATCCGAATTGAGTAATGTTGCCGATCAGATCAAAACTACTACTCAATCTACCAGCGAGCAAATATCGTCATTGGAAAGCAGTCTGCAAAAAGTGAGCAATGAACGGGATCAGTTGCGTCGTCAGCTGACCGAAGTACAAACCAATCTGGAATTTGAGAATCAGAAAATCAAAGCACAGCTGGAAAGTGCTACCAATAACCTGCAAGCTCAAAACGGAGAAGTTGAAAAACTGAAAGCAGACAACGAGGAAATGACAAAAAAACTGAATTGGATCAGAAAAACAAAAGCCGACGCCGACGCAGAAATCAAAAAACTGACCAATCAGGTGAACTTATTAAAAAAAGAACTATTAAAATAACAGATCTACACAATGATCTATATTCTATCGGGATTAACAGGGCTGCTGATTTTAGTCGCCCTGTTTACTTTTATTCATAAACGCCGCCATAGTGAAGACCCGGAGACCATTGTCGCTCCTCCGGCAGATTGCTGCGGAGCTCATGCGATATGTGAAAAAGGATTGAAAAAAGCCAGTCCCCAAATAGATTACTTCGATGATGAAGAACTGGATGTTTACCGGCAAATTGCTCCGGAAGCCTATACCGACGAACAGATCGAAGTATTCAGGGATATTCTTTACACCCTTCGTCCGGAAGAAGTAGAAGAATGGCTGATCAGCCTGGAAAAAAGAGAAATCAATCTCCCCTTAATCCTGCGTCAGGAAGCGATCGAGTTAATCCCCTGACAGGATTTCAGATCAGCATATCTTTAAAATTTCCCGCCCTAATTTGCATTGCAGACAACGATGGCACTCGCAATATTCCCGGGTTAGTTCTATAATGGCCTGTGTTTGTAAAGCTGAATCGAAGCGAAATCCCAATTCTTGCCAGGCCCTCACGATATAATTGTTTTCAGGGGAACATTCTTCCAGCCATCTCAGCGCTTTTTCGGTATATTTTCTTTCCTCTCTTTGTTTTCCATACCAAAAAACAAAAGGGATCACTGCATTAATAACCAGTGTTTTCCGCACCTGTTCTCCCAATTTTTTAGGTCGTTCGGGAGCGATAATACCCGGACGATAATGCCGGTTCCAGTAAGCAGAAACATTTACTTCGAATAGCCCCATCAGTTCCTTCAATGAAGTCGCATCTAAAATACGGGAGGCCAAAGTCCTGTAATCACGGATCAACGAAGCCAGCAAAGCTAAACGGACAGTCGGAAAAACATCCGGCCGGATCCGCATAAACTTCCATTGTCCGGAAGGCATGGATTGTAAATCGTGTTTATTCCGGTAATACAGGAATTCCTTTTTCAATACAGCCACATATTCATCTTCCGCACCATCTTCCAACAGCCCGGCACATCCCAACAATAAAGCCTCTAAAACGGTTTGTTTATCCGCATACCTGAGTAATATCCGATAAGGCAAGCGAAGCGACAATTGATAAAAGGGCTCTGCATTGACATTACCGGTCCAATACTTACAGATCAGGCGAAAGAGGCATTCTTCCCAATCATTCCGGGTTAATTCAAGTATTCCCTCGATTTCCCGGCATTTTCTCATCAACCGCTCGATAGCCAGTGCCGGCAACATCAGATAAAAGCTACTCTTGTCGATTTTTTCTATTTTCCGCCGGCAGCCGGGTTTCAGTTGTCCGCCCAGCATATAAAGATACTCCTCATACAATCGATCGGCATAATCCAGAACTATCGTATCGATTTCGCGTCCCTTGCTGTTATAAATACGGACATCGGCCTCCAGGACAACAGACAGAATCACGTTGTCGTAAGCTGCGTCCACTTGATGACCATGCCTGTTCCAATCGCTATTACGCAAATGTACCTCGACATTACCGCCCCACTCTACTCCATCCAACCGGATTCTGGCATTGAAAAAATCCGGCCCTGCATCCCGGTTCAACAGCCCGACTTTCAATACCTCCACAGCATGACCGGAAATGGTTACAAACTCATTACTTCTGAACAAAGCATTCGCCCAGAGATAATGTAAAAATTCTTCTCGCATATGCTGATGATTTAGGACTATACAATAATACGTTAAAAAATTGTAAAATCCAAATTTATGCTCTCCTTATCGCCATGCTTTTAGTTTTAACATTTCTCCTTTTACTTTTATTTTTCCTACCTTTGCGGAAGTCAGGAGATAAAAACGAATAAAAACAATAATGTATTAAATTATGGAAGAAAATTCTATCATCAAGGACAAGAAAGACAAAATGTTAATGATCGTTATCGGTTGTTTGTCGGTAGTTCTTATTTTATTATTCATTTTCTTTTTAGTTGAAAGATCCGAAAATAAAAAACATATCGCCGCCATTCATGAGGAAAAGCAATTATTGGAACAGGAGCTTACCGATCTGAGCCATAATTACGATGATCTGAAAACCAGTAACGATACCCTGAATGAAAAACTGCAATTAGAACAGGAAAAGATCCTTACCTTAATGGATCAGATGAAGAAATTCCGCGATAACTCTTATGCAGAAATCAATCGTTATAAAAAAGAAATCGGTACATTAAAAAATGTATTGAGAAGTTATGTGGTACAGATAGATTCTCTCAATCAGCTGAATCAAAAACTGGCAAAAGAAAATACGGAAGTACGCAAACAAATGAATTGGGTCAGGGAACGGAATCAGAAACTTGAAAATCAGCAAAAAGACATGAAAGAAGTGATCGCCCAGGCCAGTGCCCTCCGGACAGAAAACTTCGTCGTATATCCCGTAAATAAAAGAGATAAGGAAACGAACTGGAAAAAATGTTACAACCTGAAAGCGGAATTTGTGATCACGAAAAATGTAACGGCCAAACGGGGCGACCGGGTGATTTATCTGCGTCTGAAACGTCCGGATGACAAAGTGATCGCCTTTAGCGAAAAATCATTCTTTAAATATCAGAATGTTTCTCTGACCTACTCCGCCAAACGGGAAATCAATTATGAAGGTGACCGGCTCGAAATGGCGATATACTGGCCTAACGACGGAAGTCTGGTCAAAGGAAAATACGTTGCAGAATTATTCAGCGACAACGAACTGATAGGGAGTACAGAATTTACGCTCAACTAATATAAAACCAACCAATAACCAACAAACAATTAAAAACATGACAGACATAGAGATTGCAAGTACCGTAAAACTGAAACCGATCACGGAAATTGCAAAAAAATTAGGCATAGATCCGGAAGTGATAGAACTATATGGTAAATATAAAGCCAAACTCCCCCTCGACCTGATTCAGCCCGCCCGGATGCAAGGCAAGCATCTGATTTTGGTATCGGCCATCTCCCCGACTCCGGCCGGCGAGGGGAAAACGACCATATCGATCGGATTGACCGAAGGGCTGAACCGGATCGGTAAAAAGACAACGGTTGTTTTGCGTGAACCTTCTTTAGGACCTGTATTCGGTATCAAAGGTGGTGCAACAGGAGGCGGTTACTCACAGGTGTTACCGATGGAAGATATCAATCTCCATTTTACAGGTGACTTCAATGCCATCGAGAAAGCCCATAACTTGTTGGCAGCCCTGATCGATAATAACATCCAAAGTAAAACTTCTTCCCTGGGGTTAGATCCCCGGACTGTGACCTGGAAACGGGTAATGGATATGAACGATCGTTCTCTGCGGCACATTATCGTCGGTTTGGGAGGTACATCATCCGGTATCCCACGGGAGACCGGTTTCGATATTACGGCAGCGTCAGAGATTATGGCGATCCTTTGCTTATCGGAAAGTTTCATGGATCTGAAAGAACGGTTGGGAAATATTTTCATCGGTTATACCTATGATAAACGTCCTTTATATGCCCGTGACCTGAAAGCTCATGGAGCGATGGCCGCTTTATTGAAAGACGCGATCAAACCCAATCTGGTGCAAACCATCGAAGGGAATCCCGCCATCATTCATGGAGGTCCGTTTGCCAATATTGCTCAGGGAACGAATTCCGTACTGGCAACGAAGATGGGACTTTCGCTTTCAGATTTTGTCGTCACGGAGGCTGGTTTCGGTTTTGACCTGGGTGCAGAAAAATTCTTCGATATCAAGTGTGTCAAAGCCGGTCTGAATCCGAGCGCCGTCGTTCTGGTCGCCACGATCCGGGCGCTGAAATACCATGGAGGCGTGAAAGTCGAAAATCTGAAAGAAGAGAATACGGCAGCATTGAGAAAAGGAATCGAAAATTTGGAAAAGCATGTTGAAAATATGAAGAAATTCAATATTTGCCCCATCGTTGCTTTGAACAAATTTGTCACCGATACAGATGCTGAGATACAAATTGTTGCAGACAAATGCAAAGAACTGGGCGTGCCCATGGAAGTAGCGGAAGTTTGGGCCAAGGGAGGTGAAGGAGCTGAGAAACTGGCAATCCTGGCAGCCAAAGTAGCCGAACAATGCGTATGCAAACTAAAACCGCTCTACGAATGGAGCTGGGATATCGAAAAGAAAATAGAAACCATCGCCAAAGAAATCTATGGAGCTGCAGCTATCGATTATACAGCACAAGCCAAAAGCGATTTGAAAAAAATCATCGCTCTGGGATTGGATAAACTCCCGGTTTGTATAGCCAAAACACAAAAATCACTGTCCGATAATCCTAAATTACTAGGTCGGCCGAAAGATTTTGTCGTTACCGTCCGCCAAATAGAAATTGCCGCCGGAGCAGGTTTTGTCATACCGATTACAGGGGAAATCATGCGAATGCCGGGACTTCCCGAGAAACCGGCTGCCGAGAATATCGATATCGACGAACAAGGTCATATCACCGGTTTATTTTAAAAACTTCTAAGGTTTACTATTTTGTCAGGAATGCGTATAATCATTCCTGACATAAATGTATGTCTTAGCCATTAAACATTATATCATATTTATGATATTATAATTTAAAAATTATATGCGGAGTAGTAATTTAATATTTATAGCAGGCCTCATTTTTATTCTATTGACAGATACCATATTCTGGATTCAATTGAAACAATATTTGAATAAAAAGTGGCAAATTCTATTATATGGATTACATACTCTCTTTTTCATCTGTACCTTAATTCTTTTTCAGTACAGCGTATCCCGCTTAAAAGGTCCCGACAGTTATTTTTGGATAGAAAAACTGATCGGTCTGTTATTTTTATTCTATACACCGAAACTCATTTATACCGTTTTCAACGGAATCGGTCTGTTATTACGGAGATGTTGTCAGAGGATATCCAAACTGATCCGTTTATTTTCGGGTATCCTGGCAGGAGCACTTTTCCTGATTCTACTATATAGTCTTACTCTAGGGCGTTATAATTATAAAATTGAAACCGTAAATCTGACTTTGGAAAATTTGCCGGCCGAATTCGATCATTTCAAGATTGTACAACTTTCGGATATCCACTTGGGAAGTTTCGGAGAAAGTTACCCCGGTATGCGGAAATTAGTCGGGGAAGTCAATCGTTTACAACCGGACATCATTGTATTTACAGGAGATATGGTCAATAATTTCGCAGCAGAAATGTCCCCCTGGATCACTCTATTTCAAGAAATGAAAGCTTCTTACGGTAAATATGCCATTACCGGGAATCATGATTACGGCGATTATACCCGTTGGCCTACTGAAACGGACAAACGGAACAACCTGAACCAATTTTTTGAAAATATGAAGTCGATGGGATTTCATATGTTGAACAATGACCGTATTCCCATCGTCGAAGGCAGGGACACGCTTTGGCTTGTGGGGGTCGAGAATTGGGGCAATCCCCCTTTTCCCCGTTACGGGAAATTGGATGTCGCTATAGATTCTCTCCCCGGGCAAGCTTGCATCATCCTTTTATCCCATGACCCGTCACACTGGAGAGGTGAAGTATTACAAGTACCCCGGATAGCCCTGACCCTTTCCGGTCATACCCATGCTATGCAATTCGGAATCAAGATCGGAAAAAACGAATGGAGTCCGGCACAATATATTTATCCGGAATACGACGGATTATACCGGCATCAAAATCAATATTTATATGTCAGTCGCGGACAAGGTTATCTTGGGTTTCCCGGTAGAATCGGTTTGAGACCTGTGATCACCGAATTCATCCTGCACCCAAACCGCTAGCTAACTTCTCCCTAAGTGCCTCTTTATCATCTATGAAAATAAGTCAGAACATCAGTTTTTCAAAACAATTGATTATTTACTTAATCCTTGTTTTATTCGTCGTATTTTTCTTAATCTCTCTGGCTCTGGTCAATTCACTGGAACAATTTATCAACAACAATGCTTACAGCCAGGCAAAAGCAATCGCCAATAATGCCTTGATCATCTTCGAACGTGAAATTGCAAGAATCGAAAGTATTCCGCAAAATGTAACCGATATGCAGGGAGAACTGAATTATAAAAATATCCCTGATTTACCCATCCGAATTCTGAGAAGTTATAAGACACTCATCGGAAGTTCGGTCCATTACGATCTGAAAAATCCGGAAGTAGCCGATTTCATTCATATCAATGCTTACCGTACAGCAGATGAGAAAATCCATTTCACTCAACCCGATCCTTGTTGCAACTATTGTCATCCGGACTCAGCTAAAATCATCAAGTCGGCACCCAATAACGGATATTGGATTTATTCCGAAGTAAACCACTGCAAGACCATCGCTTTATGCCATCTGATCCACAACAGCCAGCATCAGCCCTGTGGTATTTTGAAAGTAGACTTTCCCTTGAAGAATCTGAATGCTCTGATCGGCAGCTATAAGTTGTTCAGATCCGGAAATTTATTTGTCGTCGATCGGGAAGGAAATTACATTGCTCATCCGGCTCCATCGCCGAGTGGGAAACAAAATCTGATCAGCCACCTCACAGGTCCCAAAGCCAGCTTTATCCACCGGAGTATATCGAGAGGGGAAACCTGTGCGACCACCGTGGAATTGGACAAACAAAAACACTACCTCTATTACACCCCTTTTTCTCCTATGGATTGGCAAATAGGTATCATCTGTCCCTATAACGAGATCTTATATTCATCCGGTAAACTTTATTTCATGTTATTCCTTTCTATGGGGTTGGGATTACTCTGCCTGTTTATCGGTATCGTTAACATTGTCAAGCGTTTATCCTCTCCTTTACTCGAGTTGGCTTATTCCACCCGTCGTGTTGCGGAAGGACAGTTCGATATCGTACTTCCTACCCCGAAATCTTGTAAAGAAATTTATGACTTATACGATTCTTTTCATTATCTGCAACAAAACCTGGTGAACTATATAGAACGGCTGAAAATCACTACGGCCGAGAAAGAACAGTACAATTCTGAGATGCGTCTGGCCCGCCGTATTCAACAACGTTTTCTTCCCCGCCCTATCCTTCTTCCTCCTAATATCGAATTGGCAGCAGACTTACGGCAATGCCGTGAAGTAGGCGGAGACTTTTACGAATATTTTCAGCTGGGCAACCAACTTTACTTTGCCATCGGAGATGTAGCGGGCAAAGGCACTCCGGCCGCCTTATACATGGCCTCCATCAGTAAACTATTCCGCTATATCGCCAGCAATAACACTTCTACAGCACAAATCTGCAATCTGATCAACAAACATATGTGTGACGATGCCGACGACGATATATACACCACGATCTTTATCGGGATTATAGATATCAATACCGGAATCATGACATTTACCAATGCCGGTCATCCTTATCCATTGATCATACATCACAATGGACAGACCAGTTTTCTGAATAAATACCCCGATGTTCCGATCGGTGTACTCGAGGAACATGAATTTTCAGAACATATCTATACTTTCAATAAAAATACAACCTTGTTATTTTATACCGATGGCATCACCGATACGGAAAATCAGTCGGGACAGTTCTACGGTCAGGATAAAATGATCAGATGTGTGGAAGCACAAACAGTGAAAACACCTGCTTTTATCATTCAGGCACTTCTCGAAGATATCCATAGCCACATCGGTCAGGGCAATCAATCGGACGACCTCACCTTACTGGCGATCAAATACAAAGGGATTCCGGGAAGCAAATGATCTACTGGCGGTTAAAATCCTCATTGATCGCTTGCAGATAGGCTTTCAGCAAGCGGCCATCTTCTTTTACACTGTCTTTCTCGACAAAAGTCTGGCTCTGTAAACTGAAATAAGTAGACCCTTTTTCGGTCACTACACCGGCTCCATTGGGATAAGAAAAGAAAGCAAAAGGAATCACCTGATCGGCCAATAAATTACGGCTGAACTTGTATCCGGAATGATCCATACCCAATTGGGCCAAAACCGTAGCCACCATATCCGTTTGTGACCCGATGGTCGTCACCACGGTATCCTGCACATTCAATGCCCCTCCTGACAATATCAGGGGGATGTGATAAGCTGCCGGAGTAGAAGGATCCACATGCCGGATATGACGTGTCCCATGGTCTGCCATCAGGATGAAAAGCGTATTGTCCCATAACCCCGAAGCTTTACATTTCCGGATAAATTCTCCGATGCAAGCATCGCTATAATGAATGGCATTGAGGAATTTATGCTCTGTGTCGTCGCCGGGTATCGCAACTTCGCCGGGGACATTGAAAGGTTCGTGGCTGCTCATATTAAAAGCCATGTACATGAAAGGTTGCCGGGCCTTGGCAATATCCTCATAAAGTCGTTCGAACATATATTGATCGTGTACCCCCCATTTGAAACGATTGGCCATAGCTTCACCGGAAAAGTCATCTTCGGTCACCATCCCCTGAAAGCTCATGGTGACTAAAGAACGGAAACTACCGAAATCGATATCCCCGGCATAATAATAACGGGTCGAATACCCGGCTTCTTCGAGATCTTTCGGAAACCTCGGACGTTCCATGATTTTATTGGGATACTTGATCATAGCAACGGCAGGATGTGAAGGAACGGCACTGATTGCAGCGACCATTCCGCGGTCGGAACGCGACCCCGTAGCATAAATATTCGTAAACAGTACTCCCTCTTTGGCCAGCTGATTCAAATTCGGCGTCACTCCGGGAATCCCCCCTAAAACTTCGACTGCATTCGCCGTAAAACTCTCCAAAAGTAAAAATACGATATTCGGACGTTCTGTTTTCAGCAAACGAGGATAATCGGTTCCTGTATGCATCAGGCTATCTACCACTTGTGCCACCTCCTGTTCCGGCAAATAATTATATTTTTTATCCAGATTTTTCATGTGCATCAGCTCGTAAATAAAATTCCAAACCGCATTTACAGCAGCCTGATTGGCATACATATTCTCAGCATGATAAAACACAGCACTACTATTCAACGGAGCCAGGTTCACTCCCCCTCTTACCGGTAAAATCATAGCACCACCGATCAGCAGAAATACGGGAATCCCCCAATAATTTCCCCTTTTATATCGCAACCCTTTCAAAACATAACGACGGAATACCCAAAAGGATAAAACGACACATCCCAGCATAAGCAAGGTAAGATATAAGTTCAGCCACAAAGGCGTAGAAGCCATCGCTTCTTTCGGGGTTTTCAGATACATCAGCGGAGTCGTATCGATGTGGAATCCCCAGTTCTTAAATAATTCCAGATCGACCACAACAACTCCCCAAAAAAAGAGAAGTAACGACAGCGTCAAACCGGCAAATACGGCCCGGATAATCTTTTCCCCGACGAAGACCGAACAAATCAGGATTACTGAAGAAAGCATCAGGATATAACCGCTCAAAGATAAATCCAAACGGATTCCTCCGGCTAAAATATGCCAAAAGTCAGCAGCGGACAAATGAGTCGTATCGGACCATTGATAGAATAAAAACATGATTTTTGCCACAATGGATATAACGACCCAAAACAAGTAATACTTCAGTAAAAAAATCAATTTTGCTTTCATCATCTCGTTATTTCTTAAACGGTTACCCGCTCTTACGTCTTATGTTGTTTTTTACGGGCAGCGGGAAACAATATATTATTCAAAATCAACCGATATCCGGCAGACTGTCGATGTAAATCCAATTCGGTTACAGGATCACCTACAAAGTGTTGATAATCTTCGGGATCATGTCCGCCCAAAAATGACCAGGTACCTTTCCCGTATTCCCCATGGATATACCTGACTTCTCCGGCAGCCTTATTTTCTCCCATAATCAGGACATTCGATTTGATCAGTTTCCGGTTATATGCGGTAGTCTGTCCCATAAACCCTTTAATCATGTTCATATGATTTTGGCACAACATCGTCGGCACAGGATCCCACTTGGCAGAAAATTCAAACAACAGGAAATAATCATCCCGTTCGGTTACTTTTCGGGTGTCTGTGACATCGATATCCGAGTATTCATAAATATTCGGATTCAACTGCAATTTAAAATCTTTGAAGGCAAATGTCTTCGAATAATCGAGCTTTTCCTGTGCGCCGGGCTCTACCGGATCACCGTCGAACATGACATCACAAATATCTACCTCCATCGCAGCCAAAGCAATATCGAAAGTATCGGTAGCCGAACACATCGCAAACATAAACCCTCCGGCAGACACATAATCGCGGATCGTCCGGACAACCGCTTTCTTCAATTCGGAAATTTTTGAAAAACCATATTTACGGGCCGTTTGTTTATTAGTTGTTTCTTCGGCTTTATACCAATCCATATGCCGATAATTCCGGTAGAATTTTCCCATCTGCCCTGTAAAATCTTCATGATGCAGGTGCAACCAATCGTACTCTTTCAGACATCCGTCCAGTATTTCCGAATCATAAACGACATCATAAGGAATTTCTGCATAGGTTAAAGCCAAAGTCACCGCATCATCCCAGGGTTTCTTTTCCTTAGGGGAGTAAACGGCAATCTTCGGCGCTTTCTCCAGTTTAACCGCATCTGCATTTACCTCCGGTGAAGCTATCTCAGCCAGGATCGCATTCAGCCTTGCCGGAGGAATCACTTCGAAGCCCACTCCTTTCAACAGACATTCCGTTCGTCCGTCCGCATCAAAAGGCAGTATAAAACTTCCTCCCCGGTAATTGAGCAACCACTGCACTTCCAATCCTTTTTTCAGCGTATGATAAACAACTCCATAAGCTTTCAAATGATTGCTCTGTGTATTATCCATCGGAATCAGAATATGATTCGCCAGACTGATCCATCCCATCAGGCAAAAACAACCGATAAGCAGCAGCCTCTTCATGATCCGATTTAAAAAGGAGCATTATTATCGAAACTATCCCTCATACCTTCGAAGCCCTGATCCAATGCAGGCACAGGTTCATCGTTCATCTTCGAACTGAACGTTTGGGTAACGATCTCTCCGGTCGAAGTACTTGAAGCAAAAGGCGAAGTCGTATCGAGGTCACAGAATTGTGTCAATTCGGCCCGGAAACGCAAATTCACCTCGCCGACAGCACCACTACGGTGCTTGGCAATAATAATCGTCGCAATCCCCAACAGAGAGTTTCCTTCATTATCGACGGTTATCCCATATTTTTCAGGACGATGGATAAACATAACCATATCCGCATCCTGCTCGATAGATCCGGATTCACGCAGATCGGACAACATCGGTTTTTTATCCGGCCGGGATTCTACCCCACGGTTCAACTGGGACAAAGCCATAACAGGAATACTCAATTCCTTGGCAATAATTTTCAGCTGCCTTGAAATCAAACTCACTTCCTGTTCCCGGTTTCCCCGCATATCGGCACCGGCGGTCATCAACTGCAGATAGTCGATAATCAATACTTTTATTCCATATTTCTGTTTCAATCGCCGGCACTTGGCCCGCAATTCGAAGATAGACAAAGCCGGGGTATCGTCCACCAGGATGGGAGCCTCCACCAAAGCCTTGATCCGGCTGTGCAATTGCTGCCATTCTTCGTCGGTGAGACGCCCTGTTTTCAATTTCTCGGCACTCAATTCGGTCTCACTGGCGATCAAACGATTCACCAACTGCACGGCCGACATTTCCAAAGAGAAAATAGCGACAGCCTGGTGGTGTTTCACGGCCATATTCCGGGCCATAGAAAGCACAAAAGCCGTCTTACCCATAGCAGGACGGGCGGCAATGATCACTAAATCCGAAGGCTGCCAACCGGAAGTCACCGCATCCAAAGCATTAAAGCCCGAAGGAAGTCCACTGATCCCGTCCGGCTTTTCGGCAGCAGCCTGAATACCTTTTATCGCTTCGTCGATGATCGGAGCTATCTCGGCCGTATCTTTTTTAATATTACCGTCGGCAATATCGAATACAGCTTTCTGAGCCTTATCCATCAAATCAGAAACATCGGTCGCTTCATCATAGGCCATCTCCTGCAATTCTGTACAGACCCCGATCAGTTTACGCTGCAAATATTTCTGAACAATGATCTTTGCATGGAATTCGATGTGAGCGGCCGAAGCTACCCGGGTCGTCAGCTGGGACAAATAATAATACCCCCCGACCTGTTCCAGTTCCCCACTTTGCTTCAATGCCTCGCTCACCGTGAGCAAATCCACCGGGTCATCGTTCAGGAACAACTTATGAATGGCCCGGAATATCTTTTGATGCGCATCCTTATAAAAAGCATCCGGTTCCAATAAATCCCCGACGATAGAAAAAGCATCCCGTTCCAACATCAGGGCTCCCAATACTGCTTCTTCCAAATCGACGGCCTGTGGGGGCATTTTCCCATATTCCGCCTGCAAATCTTTTACGCTTCTACTCGTATTAAAATCCGATTTTTTTGCCATAATCAATAATTCAACCTCTATCTCCCTTTTACTGACCGCTTCATTTTTCCGGTTCTGTCTACTTGATGACTTTTCTATTTTTCAGTTCCCAAAAGCAACGGGCTGTAGCCTCCACATCTGCCAATGCATTATGCGCATTGTCAAAACCACTGCCGAACAATACTTGGTGTAATTCCGCCAACCGGGGAGATTTGAATCCTTTTTTCCCGGGAAGCTTACAATAATCTGTAGAAAGTTTCATCGTACAATATTTCGGCTTCAGGAACAGGGTCGTCATCATTCGCAAACGCTCGAATTCAGCCCCGACAATACATTCGTCGAAGCTGATATTATGCCCAACCAAAGCTGTCGCTTCATCGATCTTTCGGGCAAATTGCTCCATCACTTCTTGTAAAGGTTCCCCCTTTTCACGTGCCACCAAAGTCGTGATCCCATGCACCCGCGAAGCTTCCGGAGGAATAGTAAATCCTTCGGGCTTTACTATGACATCCCGGCTCTCGAGTATGTTTCCCCGGTCATCGTACATGATCCAGGCCAATTGTACTAATCTGGGCCAATTTTCCAAGTCTGTTACAGGTGCATTCCACCGTTTAGGTAATCCTGTCGTCTCTGTGTCAAAGAATAAATACATATTCCGGATTTTTAAATTGAAGACGGAAAATTACCCTTTTTTAAGACAAACTGCAAAAAGTTCCCCTATTTTTTATCTTCGTTATCAAAACTCTTATTATACTGGTGCATAGCCCTATAACTCATACCCATACTCGAAAATCCTCCATCGTGGTAAAGATTCTGCATCGTAATCTTCCGGGTAAGGTCGGAAAACAGGCAAACGCAATAATTGGCACATTCTTCTGCAGTAGCATTTCCAAGGGGCGACATCCGGTCGGCAAAGTCTACCAGCGAATCGAAACCTTTGATTCCGCTCCCCGCTGTAGTCATTGTCGGTGACTGGGAAATCGTATTCACCCGGATGCGTTTTTCCCGTCCATAAATATATCCGAAGCTACGGGCTATCGATTCCAGCATAGCTTTTGCATCGGCCATGTCGTTGTATTCGAACATCGTACGCTGAGCTGCCACATAAGACAAAGCGACCACCGATCCCCACTCATTGATGGCGTCCAGTTTTTTGGCCGTTTGCAGCACTTTATGGAAAGAAATTGCGGATATATCCAACGTCTTTTGCAAAAAATCGTAATCCAGATCGTCATAAGGACGTTTTTTTCTGACATTCAAAGACATACCGATCGAATGTAAGATAAAATCCACCTTCCCACCGAAATGTGTCATCGATTCCTGAAAAAGATGGGTCAAATCCTCCACGCTCGTAGCATCCGCCGGAATGAGCGGGATCTGATGTTTCGCCGCAAAATCCTGTATATCTCCCATCCGAATCGATAGCGGAGTATTCGTCAATACGATTTCAGCCCCTTCTTCTATACATTTCTCCGCCACTTGCCAGGCAATAGACATCTCATTCAGGGCACCGAAAATAATTCCCTTCTTTCCTTTTAATAAATTGTAAGCCATTCTTTTTATTTTAATGAATAATCTTACTATTTACGATATTCTTCATAAATAGTAAACTCCGGACATATAAAATACGTTCAGAACCGGCCTGCAAAAATACAAAAAATTTCCGAAGCTCAATTGCCTGCTTTTGCCGAGAGCAGAATTTTAGCTGTTTCTATGGCTGCCGGTGTAATTTCCTGCCCGCTGATCATACCGGCAATCTCCTGTACCCGTTCCTCTGGTGTCAATTTCCTGATTCCAGAGATCGTCGTTTCACCGCGATCTTCTTTATATACTTTAAAATGACAATTGCCGGCAGCCGCGATCTGAGGCAGATGGGAAATACTGATCACCTGCATCCGCCCGGCCATCTCGCGCATAATCAACGACATCCGGTGGGCTACTTCCCCGGACAATCCGGTATCTATTTCATCCAGAATAATCACCGGTAATTGTTTTGCTCCGGAAAGCACATATTTCAATGCCAGCATTACCCTGGAAATTTCTCCTCCGGAAGCGACCCGGGCAATTTCTCCCGGCTGTTGGTTTTTATTGGCCGAGAACAAAAACTTTACTTCATCCCGGCCTGTCCGGGTAAACTCATCTACCGCCGTGATCCCGACCTGAAACTCGGCATGTTTGATTCCCAGTCCGACCAGTAGTTTTTTCATAGTCGCACACAACTTCCCCTCCATACTCACCCGCATTTCGTGGATTTTACCGGCCAGCTGCAACATTCGTTTTTCAGTCTCCTGTAGTTTCTTTTCCTGTCGCTCTATTTCTTCCGACCCTCCTTCTACCTTTTTCAATTTTTCCCGGATTTGTTCCCTCAATGTTACGAGCTCTTCTACCGACTCGGCTTTATATTTGAACAACAAATCGTAAATGGTATTCAAACGCTGGTTGATTTTCTCGATACGCCCGGCATTATATTCCACACTTTCTGCTCTGCGTTCGGCCTCGTCGGCCAGATCGTTCAACTCGATAATCACAGAATCCAGCCGCTCCCGGTATTCGCCGGCTTCCTTAAAAGCATTCTCTAGTGCGGAGATGGCATTGCGGCTTCCTTTCAATACTTGAATGACAGACTGCTCGGTATCCCGCAGATTCCAGGATAACCCACTTAAGGCCGATTTGATATTTTCTGCATGAGTCAGTAATTCCAACTCTTCTTCAAGTGCTTCCTTCTCCCCTAGCTGTAAGCGTGCACTCTCCAACTGATTAAACTGAAATTGCAGATAATCACTTTCTTTTTCGGCATCGGCAGCCCTGTCTTTCAACTGCTTCAAAGCAGATTTCAATTGTTGACGCTCCCTGAAGTCTGCCTGGTAAAGTTCCGACAGTTCACGATTACCACAAAATGCATCCAATATATCGGTCTGATATTCAGGATGTCCCAACAACAAAGACTGATGTTGGGAATGGATATCTACCATATAAGTACCGAAATCTTTCAACAACTTATTATTTACCGGGGTATCGTTGATAAAACAACGTGATTTTCCTTCTGCAGTCAACTCCCTCCTGACCATAACCTGTTCTGAATAGTCGAGGTCGTTCTCGTCGAACCATTCTTTTAAAGCATATCCGGCGATATTGTATTCTATCTCTACAATACACTTTTTGGTTTTATCCATGATAGCCGACGAATCGGCCCTCTGCCCCAAGGTCAGACCGATTGCTCCCAATAGAATAGACTTTCCGGCACCAGTCTCACCGGTGATCACCGAAAATCCTTTTTCCAATTCGATATGCGTGTGATCGATCAGGGCATAATTATTTATACTGATATTTTCAATCATCGTTTTTTTGTTTACTATCAATTCGTTTTTTCCTGAATCAAAGCATTATACTTCGAACTATTTGCAGGATTTACTTCTGAGACAATATTAAAAATTCTTTTCCTCTCATCGGTAAAAGCAGGCTTGAAAATATGCACGATTTCATCGGCTTTGGCATCGAAAAACACCTGCATCAAGTAGGAATTGGGTTTTATCCGATGGGCCTTCTGTAACAAACCCAGAGCTTCCAGAATAGCCAAACGTCCGTCGGTCAGGTTATCCGACATCACATCCAGCCCCAACCGATGATACTTATAAATACATTCCCGGACAGAAGCATAACTGCGGTCCTGCAAATTATTGATCAACCAATAGCGATTGCGACGGTTTTCAAAAGACTTCCAGCCGGATTCCTTGGCATTCTGACAGCGGGCGACAATGGTCTCTGCCCGGTTAAAAAAGTCGTTTCCTCCCATCAGCGAAAAACTGTCATAGTCAATCCCCAAAATGATATTGGCATAAAAAGCCAGCAGGTTCACCAGATTGGAATTTTGTCCGGTCTCACTATACTCCAGTGGCTCGAATTCCCGGTATATGTAATCGATGTCGTTATCCCTGAAATTCAATAACACCGTACTATAGGAAGAGTTGTACACCGGCCGGCTCACCCGTACTTGCATCGATCCCCGGAACTGGTCGCTCCCTATCTGTTCATCCAGGGTGATCTGTATACTGCATTCGATTCGCTCATCGTATTGAAAAATATTTTCCGACCAACGTTTATTATTCAGGAATTCGTACATATCCCGCTGCATATTGGTAAAAAGCTCCCGGTTCGTCCCTTGTATTTTTTGCGAAGAAACGGAAATATTACATCTTAACTCTTGAGCCGTAACAAAATAGCTCATAAGAATAAATAAACATAAATAGAAGAGACGTTGTTTTAACATAAATAGAATGATATCATAGTACAAATATAAAGTTTTCTCCCGATACTAATAATTTTTCATTCCCGATTTTTCATTCTTCATTTTATTTCATACTTTTGCGCCGTCAAAATCGACATAATATTTATAGTTCTTCATAAAAATGACAAGCAGAAGATTGATCCGAATAAAAGTATTGCAACTGCTCTACGCTTACAGCAAAAAAGAAAGTGCTACTCTCGCCGAGATTGAACGCGATCTACTGAAAAGTATGTCTAAAAGTACAGATTTGTACTACGAAACTTTGTTACTAATCACTGAAGTCCGCCGAAAAGCTTTTCAAAAAATAGATACAGCACGTAACCGCCGGTTCGCTTCTAATGTCGATCTGAATCCGAATACCCGCTTCATCGATAATCCGGTTTTCAATATCTTGGAAAATAACAAAAAATTCCAGTACTATATTACAAACAACCTGATTAGTTGGAACGATAATCAGGAAACGGTATTGTATTTCTACAATAAACTGATCGAGTGGTCCAAATATCAGAAATACATGCACCAGAAATCGCCCTCTTTCGAGCAGCACAAACAGATCGTACTCGATTTATTTTCAGAACTGATCATACAGGACGAGATGTTTTATCAAACGATGGAAGAAAAGAGTATCTTCTGGAACGATGATTTTGAACTGGTACTCAGCATTGTATATAAAACACTCTGGCATCTTCAGGAAAAAATGAGAGAAGAAGACGATATTTTATACCCGATTTATAAAAAAGACGAAGATTTCGAATATGCAAGGACATTGATGCGTAAAGCATTTTATGAATATAACGCCAATATGGAGATCATCGATAAGTTTACCTATAATTGGGAGTTGGACCGTATCTCGGAAATGGACAAACTGATCATGTCATGTGCGATTTCTGAATTAAAACATTTTCCTTCCATTCCGGTGAAAGTGACTTTGGATGAATATATCGAAATCTCTAAAACCTATAGCTCGCCGAAGAGCGGAGCATTTATCAACGGAGTATTGGACAAAGCAGTGGCTTTACTCAAAGACACGAATGAAATTGTAAAAGCCGGACGGGGATTACTGGACGAAACAGAAGCCCGATAAAAAAGGGGGTATATCCCCCTTTTAGCTAAACTAAACTAAACTAAACTAAACGAATTAAAATACCGTTGTAATCCCTACAATGGTTTATTTTGAAAACTTTTTATTCCCACGCAACTATAATGCACTAAAATTATATAAAATATCAGTTCTTTCCAAATTATTAAACATCTAATATTTTTTTACCTGTGGAATAGGCTGGTATTTTTGAATATAATCTAAGGCCGGCTCTACAGCATCGGCTATATAATAAAGGTGATCGTAAGCAGAGGAAATAAATTTTGCTTTACGGCTGTGCTCGATAAATTCGAAAAACAGCTTATAATATCCGGCGGTATTTAAAAAAACGATCGGTTTATTGTGCTGACCCAATTGTTTCAGGGTAATGACTTCGGTTATTTCTTCTAAAGTCCCCCAACCACCGGGCAGAGCGATAAAAGCATCCGCATGTTCCCGCAGCAGGTGTTTACGTTCCTTCATATCGGGAGCGACGATCAATTGTTTCAATCCGCCGGCAGCGACACCACGGTCACGGATACACTCCGGTATAATCCCGGTTACTTCGCCTCCTTGCCGAATCGTAGCATCGGCAACTTCCCGCATCAACCCGATGTTCGTGCCTCCATAAATCAATTGCCACCCTAATTCTCCGATCCTTTTTCCTAATCGGCCGGCTTCTCTAAAATAACATGGCTCCACCTCATTGGCAGAAGCACAAAATACAGCTACTCTCATTTTAATTTATTGGGAACTATTTTATCTTACACTAAACTTAGCGGACCTTCGGTGCTGACTGCATTTTCCATCAGTACCGAAGGTCCGCTCATCTCTATCGAAGTAATAACAATTCGTTCTGACTTCTTTCTGCTTTAAGCATCGATAGTTGCATAGGTTGCATTTTGTTCGATAAATTGCCGTCTGGGCGGCACATCGTCTCCCATCAACATCGAGAAGATCCGGTCGGCATCGGCAGCATTTTCGATAGATACCTGACGCAATATCCGGTTCTCCGGTGACATGGTCGTTTCCCACAACTGCTCTTTACTCATCTCACCCAAACCTTTGTAACGCTGGATATGCAACCCGGCATCCCCTTTACCGTTGCTCATTTCATTTACCAACTGTTCCAGTTCTTTATCTGTCCAGCAATACCGTTGTTCTTTATTTCCTTTCTTCACAGAATATAAAGGAGGCGTTGCGATATACAGATATCCGTTCTCAATCACCGGACGCATAAAACGGAAGAACAAAGTCATAATCAAAGTAGCGATATGTGCACCATCGACATCGGCATCGGCCATGATCACAATCTTATGGTAACGCAATTTTTCCAGGTTAACAGCTTTGGAGTCTTCCTGAGTACCGATCGTAATCCCCAGAGCCTGGAAAATTATTTTTATTTCATCGCTTTCATATACCCGGTGCATCATAGCCTTCTCTACATTCAGGATTTTTCCCCGCAAGGGTAAAATAGCCTGGTAACGACGGTCACGTCCCTGTTTTGCCGTACCCCCTGCTGAATCTCCCTCGACCAGGAAGATTTCACATTTTGCCGGATCATTATCCGAACAGTCGGCCAGTTTACCGGGCAAACCGGAGCCACTCAATACAGTTTTACGCTGCACAAGATCACGGGCTTTACGGGCTGCATGACGCGCAGTGGCTGCCAGAATGACCTTATCCACAATTGCCTTAGCTTCTCTCGGGTTTTCTTCGAGATAGTTTTCCAGAACAGTAGATACAGCTTGTGAAACAGCCGTACCGACTTCTGTATTCCCCAATTTCGTTTTAGTCTGACCTTCAAACTGCGGTTCTGCCACTTTCACCGAAATCACAGCCGTCAATCCTTCGCGGAAATCATCGCTATTGATATCGAATTTCAGTTTTGAAAGCATTCCGTGACTCTCGGCATAAGCTTTCAGGGTCGTCGTCAAGCCCCGTTTGAAACCGGTCAGGTGAGTACCTCCTTCTATCGTATTGATATTATTGACATAAGAAAATACATTCTCTGAAAAACCCGTATTATAATGCAAAGCGACCTCCACAGGGATTCCATTCTTTTCTGTCGCTATATCGATCGTATCTTCGATCAGTTTTTCCCGGGTATTATCGAGGTATTCGACAAATTCACTCAAACCGTGTTGAGAAAAGAACACTTCATGCCGGGGAGCATTGGTCTCCGGATCGATCTCCCGTTTATCGGTCAACGACAAACGAATCCCTTTGTTCAAATAAGCCAACTCCCGCAACCGGGCCGATAAGATATCGTATTTATACTCGGTAACATAAAAAATCGTATCATCCGGCAAGAAAGTAATCGTAGTCCCGGTGCGATCGGTATCTCCTACCACCTGTACATCTCCGGCAGGAATCCCTTTGTGATATTCCTGTCTCCAGATTTTTCCTTCCCGGTGAATCTCTGCAATTAAAGTAGTAGAAAGCGCATTGACGCAGGAAACACCTACCCCGTGCAAACCACCGGACACTTTATAAGAATCTTTATCGAATTTACCTCCGGCATGCAATACGGTCATAACCACTTCCAGAGCCGATTTATTCTCTTTGGAATGGCGTGCTGTCGGAATACCCCGACCGTTATCTCTCACAGAGATCGAGTTATCTTCGTTTATAGTTACCTGAATATGATCACAAAATCCAGCCAAAGCCTCGTCTATAGAGTTGTCTACGACCTCGTAAACCAAATGGTGCAACCCTTTGACATTAACGTCTCCGATATACATGGAGGGACGCATCCTCACTGCCTCCAAACCTTCCAGTACCTGAATACTATCGGCGGAATACTCTCTTTCGTTTTTCTCAATCTCTTCGCTCATATTATAGTTTAATTGATTTTTTCACAAAACATGCAAATATAATCATTTTCCGGCGAATAACCTTCGTTTTTAACTATTAAAACACCTCTTTTCAAGGCAAAAAACAAGAAAAAGAAGAGTGGTACAAAAGGTTTCAAAAAGAGACCTGCAGCTTTTCAAACCTGCCGGATGAGTACGTCCCAAACTTCGATCGGCAAACCTTCGGTCCTGATAAATAAATAGAAATCAGGAATTTCAGGTTCGCCGATCCATCCTTCAGCAGAATGCCGGATCACATCGGGCCGCATGTCCGGCTTACTCCGTATTCAACCTTTACAGCAAGCTGAACATACAAGTCACACCAGCCATCACGATAGCTACCATGCTCATAAGTTTTATCAATATATTCAGGCTCGGCCCGGAAGTATCTTTGAACGGATCTCCGACCGTATCCCCGATTACCGTTGCCTTATGACATTCGGAACCTTTACCTCCCAGATGACCTTCTTCGACATATTTCTTGGCATTGTCCCAAGCTCCCCCGGAATTAGCCATGAAAACCGCCAAAACGAATCCGGAACCCAATCCTCCGGCTAAAAGTCCCATTACACCGGCTACACCAAAAATCAATCCGACAATAATCGGAATAATAATAGCCAGCAAAGACGGAAAGATCATTTCACGCTGTGCTCCACGGGTAGAGATCTCTACACAACGGGCATAATCGGGCTCGGCTTTTCCTTCCATAATCCCTTTAATTTCGCGGAATTGCCGTCTTACTTCGTTGACCATTTTCTGTGCCGCACGCCCTACCGCATTCATCGTCAGCCCACAAAATAAAAAGGCCATCATCGAACCGATAAATACGCCGGCCAACACTTTCGGGTTCATCAGATTCACATCGTAATAAGTCATCATATCTTTCAAACCTGCCGAAGCTGTATCAACCACTTTCCCTCCGACCTCGAGTGTCGTATGCCCTAAACGGATCAAACCGATTTTGATTTCTTCAATATACGAAGCCAGTAAAGCCAAACCCGTCAATGCAGCCGAACCGATAGCAAACCCTTTTCCGGTCGCTGCGGTCGTATTTCCCAAGGCATCCAATGCATCTGTCCGCTGCCGGACTTCGGCTCCCAGTTCGCTCATTTCAGCATTTCCACCGGCATTATCGGCTATAGGACCGTAAGCATCCGTCGCTAAAGTGATGCCCAAAGTCGAAAGCATCCCCACAGCAGCAATTCCTACCCCATACAATCCCATCGACATATCGGTCATATCGAATTGTGCAGCAAATAAATAAGCCAATATGATACCGACCACAATCGTAATTACGGGTATTGCCGTCGAAATCATTCCGGTTCCGATCCCTTTGATAATCACGGTAGCAGGACCCGTCTCCGAACTTTTAGCTATATCCTGAGTCGGTTTGTAAGCATGTGAAGTGTAATATTCCGTCGCCTTTCCGATTACGATACCGGTCAGCAAGCCTGTAATCACCGAGCCGCAAATCCAATAACTCAGGCCCAGCAGATGAATCACCAGAAAACTGGCAGCCACAATCAGAACGGAGCTGGTATTGATTCCCCGGTCCAATGCCCTCAGCAATTGCAACTGAGATGCCCCTTCCTTGGTTTTTACCATAAATATACCCAACAACGAAAGGATCACGCCGAAAGCGGCAATCAACATCGGAGCCAGGATTGCATTGAATTGTAATTCCGGCACAGTGATAAAAGCAGCAGCCCCCAGCGCAGCAGTAGCCAACACCGAACCACAATAGGACTCATACAAATCGGCTCCCATACCGGCGACATCTCCCACATTATCTCCGACGTTGTCTGCAATAGTTGCAGGATTACGGGGATCGTCTTCGGGAATTCCGGCTTCTACTTTCCCGACCAGATCGGCTCCGACATCAGCCGCTTTAGTAAAAATACCGCCCCCGACACGGGCAAATAAGGCTTGGGTAGAAGCCCCCATACCGAAAGTCAGCATGGTAGTCGTAATCATCACTGCTTTGTGGGTAGCACTGGCTTCTTCGACAAAGCAATCCAGTACCAGCCACCACAAAGAAATATCCAGCAAAGCCAGTCCGACTACCACCAAACCCATTACAGCTCCCGAACGGAAAGCCACTTTCAAACCGTCGTTCATGCTCCGGCTGGCCGCATTCGCCGTTCGGGCCGAAGCATAAGTGGCTGTTTTCATTCCGATAAAACCAGCCAATCCGGAAAAAAAACCACCGGTCAAAAAGGCAAACCATACCCAACCGTTCTGCAATCCCGGACCATAAGCCATCCAGGCAAAAAACAGACACAAGACCAGGAATACGAGCCCAACAATCTTATACTGCTGTCTCAGATAAGCCATCGCCCCTTTGCGGACATGGCCGGCAATCCGTTTCATGGTCTCATTGCCTTCCGATTCCTTCATCATCCCTTTGAAGAAAAACCAGGCAAATAACAAGGCGATTACCGAACAAATCGGTACAATCCAAAATAATTGATTTAACATAAGTAAAATAGATTATAGTGAATAAAAAAACGATAAATAACAAATACTTACAATCCCGATTTGTTATTTATCGTTCGTTATCAAACGTCTGGGGACGTTATTCTGCCGGAGTACCGGTAGCTACGCTCTTACTACGTTCTATAGATTGTAAGGCCAAATAATGATCTCCGAATTTCTCCAGATTATCCAGCTCGGTTTCAAACTGATCCTGATGAACTTCTTCTTCGGCAGTCAGTGTCTCGAATAATTTTTTAGATACAGAATCTGCATTGGCGGCACATTCGTTGGCCCATTTGTTGTAATCGTCTACACTATTCATTTCCATCTTCACCGCCTGTTCCAACATATCTTTTACCTCGGTCAGCTTTCTCACTTCTCCGGCCACTTTCATTTCTACTTCTCCCTTGAGGAATAAAATACGTTCGGCCAATTGTTCAACGTGCATCATCTCCTGGATAGCGATCCGTTTGAATAAATTGGAAACCAGATCGAATCCCATATCATCACACCGGAAATGAAAATACATATATTGGTGTACAGCCAATAACTCATCGTTTACTGCTTTATTCAACAGTTCAATACTTTTCTCTTTCTTACTCATATGACTTATTTTTTATAATTGAAAATATGACTGATACAAAAATAGCATTTCCACAAAATTTAGCAAACTATTTTAAATTATCTGTTATTTATTTTTAAGCCATTTTTTCAATAAGTTTTGATTCCCTTTGTAAAAACCGATCCGAATCGCAGTAAATGAATAAGCTCCTGTCAATACCGTCGTCAGTGTAATTACTCACTACTCCAATGGTCTTCCGGCATAAAACCCTGCATCTCACGGCAGAGCTAACCGGCAAAGAAAATACAACCGGAAATTTGCAGCAGCAGGAAGACGGACCATCCGGATTATTTCCAGTGAGAATAATCTTTCTTAAATTAAGACTGGGCTGCAATTCAGTGATAACGTTAGTCGGAGGTGATCGGGATTGGAGACCATTGGAGCTCTGGCGAGTGTCGTCTTGCTTTTTCTGAACACCCGACCGGTGGTGTCTGACGGAAACGTAACGTAAAGTTTTTTGCGAAGTGAGGAGTTCCGCCGGTCAGTGATAGAAAAAGTTAGACGACCGACAGAAGCGACCGGGTCGACAATTCCGATCACCGAAGACGAATTATTAACGAAATAAACCTAGATTTAAATAACTTCATAAGTTCCCAAAAAAAGAGTCCCCGGCAATGAGGACTCTTTTAAGTTATCGATATTATTTGTCAGCTTGTTTATACAGTACCTTCCCCCGTTGTTCGATCACCCATTTCCCGTCGAGCCGGCGTACATTGTAAGTGTCGTCATCTTCCTGGTTCCAGACATATCCTCCTGCAGGAAGAGTACGGCGGTCGAGCACCGGATGATTATCATGCCCGGGAACATATACTTCTGCTTTTAACGAATCGGCAGCAAAAACGACATAAGCAGCCGAAGAACTGGATTTATCCGTTTCAGACACCAACTGCACGCCGTCTTCGAACAAACGGATACAATTCTGTTTTACTTCCGACCAGGTATAACCTGCAGCTGCATTACATCCGTGATCGTCCTCGGCCACTCCGATGCGTTGGGTGGTATCGACAGGTACATACACGATGAGCAGTTGATCTTTTCCTTTAAGCTGCAACTCCTGATCCGTTACCGTATACTGCTCTACCTTGTTCAATGCCTTTAAATAAGCATCTTCGAAAGGCATATCCGGGCAAAACATCATGGTAGCCCCTCCGGTCTTAAAGGTCATTTTCCCTTTTTCCCCAACTTCATAAGTTCCGAAGAAACGATTACATCCTGCAGAACCATATACCGCACTACTATCGCTAAATACCAGAGTCGGAATTTGCTGAGGATTCTTTACTTCCTTTCCATTTTCAGTCATCGACTTCAATTGCCATTCTTTGGCTCTTAACAAAGTCAGTGAATTGTCACTACTTTTACATCCGGCTACCGCAACCAGCAGCACCAACAACATTAATTTCATTTCTTTCATTGTTTTCCGTTTTTTATTATAATTATACAGTGCAAACTATTCTTCTTCCCTGATTTCAGCAAATAAATCGTATTCGTCTGCCCCGGTAATCACCATCCGGTAAAATTCACCGACTTGCAAAGTTCTCTCACCAGGAATCAAAACCTCGGGGTCTACTTCAGGAGAATCGTGTTCGGTACGCCCGACATAATACTCCTCTTCCTGCCGGTCGATAAGTACCTTCACAACCTGTCCGATTTGTGAACGCCCGATCTCTTCGGCTATACCGGCTTGTATCTGCATGATTCGCCCGGCCCGTTCCCTCTTGATTTCTTCGGGAACATCATCCTGATAATGCCGGTCACACCAGGTGTCGTCTTCATGTGAATAAGGGAATACTCCCAAGCGTTCGAACCTCATTTCCCGGACAAATTCACAAAGTTCCTCAAAGTCTTCGGCAGTCTCCCCGGGATGTCCGGTCATTAGAGTCGTACGGATAAATATCCCAGGTACTTCCTGCCGGATTTTACGTATCAGTTCAATGGTTTGTTTCTTAGATATGCCTCTTCGCATCTGTTGCAGCATATGATCACTACAATGTTGCAGGGCGATATCCAGGTATTTGCATACATTAGGACGTTCACGCATCACCGTTAACAATTCTAACGGAAATCCGGCCGGGTAAGCATAATGCAGCTTAATCCATTCCAGGCCCTCTATATCTGCAATCCGCCCGATCAGTTCTGCCAACCGATTTTTTCCATACAAATCTATACCGTAATAAGTCAAGTCCTGAGCGACCACCAAAATTTCCTTGACTCCCCCCTTTACCAATGCCCGGCATTCTTCCAGCAATTCTTCAAAATCCCTGGACTTGTGTTTTCCGGTCATGATCGGTATAGCACAATAAGAGCAAGTGCGGTTACATCCTTCCGAAATTTTCAGATAAGCATAATGGTCCGGTGTAGTTAAAACCCGTTGATTACGGATCCGCTCGTCGAAATGTTCACCCATCCGCTCCAATACCCCTTTCCAATCGAACTTACCGAAAAAAGCATCAACCTCTGGAATTTCTTCTTGAAGTTCTGCTCCATAACGTTGTGATAAACAACCGATCACATATACTTGTTCTACAATCCCTTCTTTCTTCCGTTCCACTTGTTCCAAAATGGTATTTACCGATTCTTCTTTCGCATCCCCGATAAATCCACAGGTATTCACAATAACCACCTCTGCATCCGAATTTTCTACATCGGTTTCAGTATCATAGCCTGCTTGATCCAGTTGTTTCAACAGCATTTCGGTATCGACCAGATTCTTCGAACACCCCAGACTGATAATATTTACTTTTTTCATATCGTCAAAAACATCTAAAAATACCCAAAGACGCTCTTCGGTCACCGAGGTTTTCAACTTTGGGGAGGGCAAAGGTACAAAAATTAGTTATCTTTGCGCAATATCTCAAATGAATGAATACGACGCAAACATTACAATGGCTTCCAACTTCTGTCAGAGAAGTAAAGGAACGAGGCTGGGATGTTCCGGATGTCATCCTGTTCTCAGGAGATGCCTATGTCGACCATCCTTCTTTCGGAGGAGCTGTCGTAGGAAGATTACTGGAATCTCTGGGACTGAAAGTCGCTTTGGTGCCTCAACCCAACTGGCAGGATGATTTAAGGGATTTCCGAAAACTAGGTACTCCCCGTCTGTTCTTCGGTGTCAGTGCCGGAAGTATGGATTCGATGGTCAACCATTATACTGCTGCCAGACGCCGGAGGTCGGACGATGCCTATACCCCGGATGGACGGGCAGGTGCACGTCCCGATATGCCTTCGATCGTTTATACCCGTATCCTGAAAAAACTATATCCCGATACCCCGGTGATTATCGGAGGAATCGAAGCTTCTTTACGCCGTCTCAGCCATTACGATTACTGGAAGGATACCTTACAACCCTCTATCCTGATCGATAGTGGAGCCGATATGCTGATCTACGGTATGGGAGAAAAACCGTTGACCGATATTTGCCGGTTGATGCAAAAAGGAATTCCCTTCCGCAATCTGACCAACATACCACAGACCGCCGTCCTGAGAGCCGGTGATGAAACTGTCGCGACCAATAAAAAGTGGCGAACGATCATTCTACACTCCCACGAATCTTGTCTGAGTAATAAAAAACACCATGCCGAAAATTTCCGGTATATCGAAGAAGAATCGAACAGTATCGAAGCGGCCCGTCTGATTCAGCCCGTAGGTAACCGGCAAGTGATTGTCAATCCTCCTTATCCTCCGCCGACTACCCGGGAACTCGATGCCGTCTATGCTTTACCGTTCACCCGTCTGCCTCACCCCCGTTACAAAGGGAAAGAAATTCCGGCCTATAATATGATCCGGCATTCCGTGACTTTGCACCGGGGATGCTTCGGGGGATGTGCTTTTTGCACCATCTCTGCCCATCAAGGAAAATTCATTGTTTCGCGCTCTCCTGAATCGATACGGCAAGAGTTGGAACAAATCACCGCCATGCCCGACTTTAAAGGTACCGTTACCGACCTGGGAGGCCCCTCGGCCAATATGTATCACATGAAAGGTAAAAATGAGGAAATTTGCCGGTTGTGTAAACGGGCTTCCTGCGCCTATCCGACCGTATGTAAAAACCTGAATACAGACCACGGACCCTTATTACGAATTTACGAAGAGGCCCGTCAGGTTCCCGGCATCAAACATTGCTTTATCGGTTCCGGGATCCGGTATGATTTGTGTTTAAGTGATACAGGAAATAAAGAAGTTGATAAAACGAATAGACGATATCTTGAGACTGTCATTCGTCACCACGTATCCGGACGTTTCAAAGTTGCTCCCGAACATTGTTCTCCTACAGTGTTAGGTTTGATGCGCAAACCTGCTTTCGGTTTGTTCCAGCAACTGAAATCGATTTTCGATGAGATTAACCGAAAACACCGTTTGAACGAACAAATCATTCCTTATTTTATCTCCTCTCATCCGGGTTGCCGCCCCGAAGATATGGCGGAATTAGCTGTAGCCACAAAAGCTCTGGATTTTAAACTCGAACAGGTGCAAGACTTTACCCCCACGCCGATGACTGTGGCGACCACCATTTACTATTCCGGTTATCACCCCTATTCGCTACAAAAAATCGACACAGCAAAATCAGAAAAAGAAAAAAAACAACAAAACATGTTTTTCTTTTGGTATAAAAGAGAATTCCGGGAACAGATCATGACCCTGCTCCGTAGAATCCATCGGGCGGATCTAATCCCGAAATTATATGGAAAAGAGAGAGAAAAATAGAACCAATGTTTTAATTATTCAGGACGATTCGTTAACTTTGTCAAATCGTTGGGCATCTGCCCGAATAGTGTATAGAAAATCATATTCCAATGAGATATCAATTATTGCTTATAGTAGTAATTTTCCTGACAGCCTGTAACAGTAAAGTGAAACAGGCTAATAAGCGTGGACTGGAATATATGAAACAAAACCTGTATGAGCAAGCGATTACCGAGTTCGACAACGCTCTGAGTATAAACAATACCTGGTTTCCGGTTTATTACAACCGGGCTATTTCGTATGCCAATACCCGCCGTTACAAAGAAGCTTTAGCAGATTTCAACTATGTCATAGCCAATTATCCGGATCATGCAGATGCTTATTTTAACCGGGGTATTCTTTATGAAAATCTGGGTATTTATGCCAATGCCATTCAGGACTATTCCCAGACGATCAGCCTGCGTCCCGATTTTATCCAGGCTTACCATTACCGGGGAATAGCCCGGTTCAGGATGAACGATCTCGAAGGGGCTTTAAAAGATTATAACGAAGCCCTGCGCCTCGGAAAAAATGTCGATTTAGAAGTTGCGAAAGCAAAAGAATTCGGTTTGAATTCCAGTGCTCTGTATTTCAATCGGGGAGTAGTATTGCAGAAACAAGGCCAACTAGAAGCAGCGGTCAGGGATTACACCGAAGCGATCGATATCGATCCTTCGAGTGCCCGTTCCTATTATAACCGGGCCATTGCTAAAATGGCACTCTACCAATCCGAGGAAGCTTTAAAAGACCTGGAGATCGCTTCCCGGTTGGGCTTTGAAGCAGCCGACAAGGTGATCGCCGATTATTTCAAGAACTAAGTATAGCCCGAAAGGGTATTTAGGTGTGTGTATAATTCGATGAATATGAAAAATTTATTCTTACTTTTGGTATGCGGACTGTGCTTTCAGTCCGTCGGTTCGTTTGCACAGGGATATAAAATCCAGGTGAATATTCCACAAATGTCTAATAAACAAGTTATCCTCGCCAATTATTTCGAGGGAAAAGTTTACGCTGTAGATACGGCCCAAATCAATAGCAACGGTACGGGATATTTCCAGAAAAACAATAAAAAACTGGCACGGGGAATGTATATTCTCCTTTTCTCCCCCAGTAATTATTTCGATATTATGATCGGGGATAACCAAAATTTTTCCATCACAACCGATACCCTCCAGGTCATAGATAAAATCCGTTTTGAAGGTTCGCCTGAAAATACAGCTTTTCTGGGTTTTCAAAAAGTAATGACTTCGGCAACCCAAAAAAGCCGGCAGATCAAAGAAGCCATGGAAAAAGATCCGGCAAAAACAAGCCCCGAAGCAAAAAAGAAATATTCCGCCCGATTCGATCAGATCGATAAGGAAGTCCGTGATCATATCGCCGGACTTTGCAAACAATTTCCGAACTCGGCTTTAGCTACCTTCGCCAATTTTACACTCTCCGTTCCTACTCCTGATTTTTCAAAAGAAATACCTGAAAATACCCCCAACCGGGATTTTGAAATACAAAAAAAAGAATACCTCTTTTCAAAGGCACATTATTGGGACAATACTAATTTTCAGGACAGTACTTTAATCCGCACTCCTATTTTCAAAAGTAAGCTCGACGAATTCTTCAATACCAGAGTATTGATGATTCCGGATAGTGTCTATAAAGAATCGGTGAATATCATTGAAAAATCGAGAGGTTGTAAAGCCATGTTCCGCTATCTGGTAAGCTATTGTTTCAATTATGCCCTATCGAACAAGTATATGGGAATGGACGCCGCCTTTGTATATCTGGCAAAAAAATATTACCTGACAGGCGAGGCCGACTGGGTAGACAAAAAGACCCTCGAAAATATCGAACGGGAAGTGATCCTTACGCAATATAATCTGATCGGCCTGAAAGCGCAGGAATTGAAGCTGCCGACTATGGACGGCGATTGGGTCAGTCTATATGAAACCGAAGCCCCCTTTACGTTATTGCTTTTCTGGGAAGCCGATTGCGGACATTGTAAAAAACAGGTACCTCAGGTCAAAACAGGATTACTGGATAAATTCAAACCTTATGGTTTCAAAGTATTTGCCGTACACACTCAGAACGATAAAGAAAAATGGGAAAATTTTGTTACCGAACATGAACTATTCGATTTTATCAACTGTTGGGATCCTCAGAATCAAACTAATTTCAGGGTATACTATCACATCGATTCTACTCCGGTCATGTATCTCCTGGATAAAGATAAAAAAATCATCGCCAAGAAACTGGATATTGAACAATTTGCAGATATCCTAACCAAAGAATATAAAAGAATCGGTATCGAAGTGAAAAACTAAACGTTTTTCACTTTTTTTATCCCGAAGCCGATTTTCTGAATCAATTTTAAAGTCCCCATAGCTGTCCGGCGGTCATAATCTTTTTCCGTTTCGGATAATTCCTCATAAGGCACCAAACCGGGATGGGTACGAAGTGCATCATTTCTTTCGGGACCATATTTCCATCCTTCGGCCAAACGGCCTGCAGCCCATACTTCATGTACATTTTTTGCAATGATCTCGGCCAATTCGCATAATTCCGAAGGTAGTTGTATATCGCTGACATCTATCGGGGCCGGAATATAATCTGATTTCATCGTTCGATCGTTTTATTTGTACAAAGATACAGATTTATTTCCGACACGAGGTGTCTTAACACCGGGTCTTTGAAACGGATTTTTAGAATAACCCGCTTCTCTCCTTTGTCTATGATCTCCTATTCGGCAGTTCGATAAAACAAAATTCGGGGAAATAAAGTATAAGCGGTTATAAAGATAAGCATCTGAAAAATAAGTCCTGAAAAATACTTATATTTACAGCAGTCTATTCAGCTATTTTGTCATGAGCAAGTATACGACAAATGAAGAAGAAAGCCAATGTCTGCCTAACCGGCTCGGTTTAACCCGTCCCGGGGAGATTGCAGAAGCAGAATTCGAAGGATTCCTGTTAGCTGAAATCATGCTGACCGAAACACTGACTACCGCCACTCGTTTCGACTGTCAATATATCCGCAATATACATAAACTGGCTCTGAAAGAACTCTACACCTTTGCAGGAAGATACCGGACGGTCAATATGTCGAAAGGAGGATTCCTCTTCCCTTCTGCTCTGTTTATACCACAGAGCATGCAATTTTTTGAAGATGAAATTCTGAAAAAATTACCCGATACTTATCCCGATAAGGCTTCTTTAGCCAAAGATGTAGCCATCGTCCACGGAGAATTGCTTTTCATCCATCCTTTTCGGGAAGGAAATGGCCGGACGGCCCGTATCCTGGCGAATCTAATGGTACGCAAACAAGGCTATGAAGGATTAAGGTTCGATAAAATACATTTCAGGGACTACGTCGTTGCCGTACAGCGGGTCAGCGAAAAAAATTATCTCCCGATGCAAAGAATTATAGAAACTATTTTTTGAGTTTTTCATTTACCCGGGCATAAATAGCCTGAACTTTTGCTTCCGGAATAAAAATCCCTTCTATACGGAAAGAAGCTATCATAGAATCAAGGATAAATTTTCGTTCGGTAGGACGTACCGGAGTGATAAAAACTGTGTTTTTCGATATCTTTTTCATGTTACAAATATACAAAAAATCCCCCTAAAAACCTCAAACAAACAGCATTTTTTATCGATTTTTCAGCTATCCGAAATCTTAAATTTCGACAATAATTCTTTTACAATTTGCGCATGAAGCTCTACTGAGAAAGGAACTGTCCACACCAGATCATTCTTTTCACACACCACTGTCAATAATCCCTCTGCAAGTAGATTAGACAGATTAATACTTTTTTCATGTTTCACCTTTTTCATTGTATGCCCACACTCCAAGATATAGAAGTGACCGATAGTCTACCTCTCAATAGTGGAGTCGGCAGTCCCAGAAATAAGAGGATAAACGTATCGGTCACATATCTCTACGCGACATACAGTTCATCTTTCTTATTTCGTAAAAGTTTTGCCGACTTCCTATTGAAAAAGATTAAACTTTACATCATGTTATTACAAACTTGGGTACAACTCTTTGTACCGAAACAAAGGTAATAACTATTTTTAGATAAAAAAGCAAATGAATTATACAATTTATTCATTTTGGCTAAAATTTTATTCTATCTACTTTGGACTATATTATTCCTATATAAAAAAAAACCACGCTTTCACGTGGCTCCTTTAAACAGGAAAGGATTTATTTTTTCCGGGAATACTTATATTCCAATATAAATGCAATCAATAATCCGAGCCCTCCGAAGAACAGTACACAACCGCAATAGCCCGATTACCGGTTACGAAAGACTTTTTTGAAATAGTTCAATGACTGAATTCGAATTCTTTAATCAGATACCCGATCCCTTTTTGTTTTAAAGCTGCAGCAGCTTGTTGTGCTTCTTCACGGGTATCGTATACACCGGTACAATAACGCACAACCCCATGGCTTAATTTCTCTGTAAACACTACCCGAAACTGATTGAGGACAGCAGGCACATTTTTAAATACGCCCAACTGCAAAGTAAAAAAACGGCCTTTTACCGCCCTTAATTCCCTCAACTGAGTCTCTCCGATTTTTTTAGTTCCTTCTTCAGCAGCAACAGCCATCTGGTTCGGATTGAATAAAGAGTTCGGTCCCGGCTTATAATTCGTACGCAATACTTTAAACTCGATTCTCCGATTCAATTGCAAGGCCGTTTCCCGTTGCTCTCCTCTCAAACGGCCGACAAACCTTTCGTTCAATACCTCCCCGACTTTAAAGAACGGATATTCACGGGCATCCTTTTCATTGATTTGGCGGGGTTGAGTTTCCCCGTATCCTTTCGCTTCAAGCCGGTCCCAATACACCCCTTTCCCGATCAAATAATCGACCACAGCCCGAGCCCGGTGTTCGGATAAAATCCGATTAGCTTCGTCGTTTCCCACCATATCCGTATGAGCGGACAACTCTATCGTTATATTCGGATTATCCTCCAGAATAGTCAATAATTCTTCCAGATTCTGTCGTGCCTCCGGACGTAACTCCCATTTAGCCACATCAAAATAGATATTAGGTATGACGATCGGTTTTTCTATCGGCTGCATCCCGATCTGTAATTCATAAAGCCGGTCGGCTTTTTCCCGATAAGTCGATACCAGTCCCTTCCCTTTCAGGAAACGGGGATGGTCGGTGACAAATACATACTCACAATCAGAAACGACTTCCATTTCTGCCCTTCCCAGTGAATCCGTCTCTAAATAAGAGACTTCTCCATTATCGGCAGTAACCGTAACATTTACTTTGGCTATCGGAAGTTCGGTCACTGTATTGACTGTCAATAAATTGATTTTCAATTGTTGCGGTATAAAACTAAAACGATAAATATGATCGTTTCGACCGCTTCGTCCCGAAGTAAGCAAACCGTCCTCCGTTCCCGGTTTAAAGGCAATACCGAAATCATCTGCAAAAGAATTTAAGGGTGCAGGCAAATGAATGATAACCTCCTTTCCAGCTACATTCCCCACTTTATACAAATCCAATCCCCCAAAACCATAATGCCCGTTAGAAGCAAAATAAAACTCTCCATTCTCTCTCACATAAGGAAACATCTCGTCCCCGGCCGTATTGATCAATTCGCCTGCATTCTGAGGTTGCCCCCATTTTTCCTCCAGCCTGTCCACATACCAGATATCTTTTCCTCCGAACCCTCCGGGCAGCTGATCGGTGACAAAATACAACCGTAATCCGTCAGGAGTCAATGCCGGATGTCCGATAGAAACAGAATCCCCGCAAATACCGGCTAAAGAAACGCTACCCCATTCTTTTTTTTCGGTTTCCTCCCCGGAATTAGCGGCTTGCCGGATTACTTTATAAATACGGGTACCTACCTGGCTCTCTTTGATCATACGTGAAGAGGTGAAATAAAGTGTACGCCCATCGGGAGCAAAGCACATGACTCCTTCACTCCGGTTGGAATAAATAGAATCTTTCTGCAATTCCGGTTGCAACCATCGTGGTTCCTTAAAACGCTTTACCTTCACTTTACCTTGTTTATCCGTAGATCTGATTTCCTGCACATACCTCGTCCCGTAGATATGGCTATACCCTTCGCCGGTAACCGGGTCTGTCTTTATTCTCTTTTTTCTCGGATCGGGTTTGCGCGTAGAAGCCAATAAAACCCGGGTCGTATCCCCCGGCACATACACCGGAGCGAAATCGCTGTACCTGGAGTTAAACTCCCGCTTCAAAGCTATCCGGTAACGCCCTTGTTCTCTCAGATCGTTATCCACTTGTTCCAGATAATAAAGGCCATCGTTTCCTTTTCCATCACCGAACAATGCTTCTTGTTTACGATAATATTCCCTCGCCGTAGCGGTATCGTCGTTCATCACCGCAAGCTGAGCCACTTTCAGATAGATTTCAGGCATTTGCGGATTGGCTCTTTCGGCTTTTCTCAACCAGTTGTAAGCTTCTTTCAGCCGATTTACATTTTGATTTACCTGCCCAGCCTTTATCGCTGCAAGTGCCTGAAAATCTTTGGATTTTGTTTTATGATAAGCCTTTTCGTATTTCGATCCGGCCTTATAAAATCGTCCGGTCTCCGCCATACGATCCCCTCTCCTCATATAATATTTTGAAGAACAGCCCATCATTCCGACGAGCACACCACAAATAATCAGAAAAAATTTCATAACCACATCCAACTAACCGGCATCTGCCCCGATTTTACAAAGCAGCGATCAATAAATTTATATCTCTGGCTATCAAGCCCAACTTATCCGCAATCACATTCTTAGTCAAAATTCCGTTATAAAGGTAAACCCCTTCCCTTAACCCTGCATCCATCCGGATGGCATTGGTAAATCCTCCTTGCCTGGCAATATGCTGAAGCATAGGTAAGAAAACATTACTATAAGCGATCGAAGCAGTCCGGGCTACCCGCGACAATACGTTCGGAACACAGTAATGGATTACTCCTTCATAAGTATACACCGGTTTTTCGTGAGTCGTCGGACCCGCTGTCTCGATACATCCGCCATGATCGATAGACATATCCACGATCACCGCTCCTCTTTTCATCAACCTCACCTGGGCTTCCGAAACAACGGTATTCTCTCCGTTATCGAAACAACGCATAGCTCCGATAAGCACATCGGCCGAAGCCAACGCTTTATCCAATACCGGTTTATGAAAAACAGAGGTAAATACCCGCTGTCCCAAAACCTCGTTCAGCTTCCGGAGACGCTCGACCGAATGATCGAAGATTTTCACGGTCGCTCCCAGGCCTAAGGCTGTACGGGCAGCGAATTCACCCAAGGTGCCTGCTCCCAGAATAACGATTTCCGCCGGCGTAATCCCACTGATACCTCCCAAAACAATCCCTTTACCTCCCCGCGAATTATTAAGATATTCACTGGCTATCATGATGGCCGAATTACCGGCAATCTCACTCATAATCCGGACCACCGGATAATACCCCTCTCCGTCTTTCAAAATATCGAAACCGACTGCCGTCACTTTTTTCTGCATCATTTCGGTAATGGCATCCTTCCGCATGTCACAGAGTTTCAGAGGGGAAAGAATCACTTGCCGGTCGTGCATATAAACCGTATCCCCGGCAGAAACAGAAGTCGCCTTAAGCACAACGTCGGCAGTATACACTTCACCTAAAGTCTCTACGATCATAGCACCGGCATCGGCATATTCCGTGTCACCGTAATAGGCATTATTACCGGCCCCACGCTGGATCAACACTTCATGTCCCATAGAAACCAGGATATGAACAGATTCGGGAGTGAGACAAATCCGGTTCTCCCCTTTCTCCAGCTCGTTCGGTATCCCCAGAATCAATTTCTTCTGCCTTTTATCCTGAAAAACTTCTTTTTCCTGATAAAGAAACCATTGCTTATTAATCGTTCCCGACATTCTGCCTGTGTTGTCCATAGTCTTAAAAGTTAAATTTCCACCTTCAATTCACGACTTCCATCCGGATTTTCAGTAAAATAACAATCGACGATACCTTCTGGAAGCAGCTCGTCTATTTTTTCAGGCCATTCGATAAAACAACGGTCTCCACTGAAAAAATACTCTTCATAACCGAAATCAAGCGCTTCAGCTATATGGTTTACGCGATAAAAATCAAAATGATATAGGGATTTCCCATTTTTTGTCTGATACTCGTTGACCAGGGCAAAAGTCGGGGAACTCACATCGTCGGTTACCCCCAGACAGGCTGCGACGGCCTTTACAAAAGTAGTCTTCCCTACTCCCATCGGTCCGTACAAAGCAAAAATAGTTTTGTCTCCGACATAATCCAAAAATTCTGCCGCCACTTTATTCAGATCTTCGAGATGATTGATTGTCCATTTCATAGGCTTCTAAATCCATTAGTTCAAATAATATTTCTTAAAAAATTCAAGATAAACCTCTATATTCTTTTTGCCGGTCAATGTCTGCAAATTCACTTCAGTAATAATGAAATTCGTATAATCGACATTTCTCAGCGATTTGAATAATTTCCGGTTACCGATGACTGTCGTGAAATAACGCATCGCTTCTTCTTTGTTATTGAAACCGGACACCACCATACAATCGTGTTCTTCATCGAACTTCAAATTGTTCAAAGTCAGTCCTGCAAAATTGAATTCTTCGAAAATTGTTTTCAGCCGGTAGGGATCGATCGTATTGGGATAGAACAAAACGAACTTGTGTGCTACGCTCTTATTGTAAATATAATCCCCATCTTCAACCCCGATAGCTCCCGCACTTTTCAGATAATGATCATCGAAAAATTTCAGGTATTCTTCCAGGTATTCATTTTCCTGCATAGCTTTGAGATTATGGGGAGTGATCAGAAATACTTCATAATCTACCCCGGCCAGCAAATCGAACAATTTCTTATTTTTCAGGACTGCCGACATATAGTCCAACGCCTGTTTCTTATTACCGATATGCTTGACCACTATCAATTCCAGATCCCGGTTATAATCCCCTTTTTCGAATGTAAATGCAGGATCCACTTCCTGTAAAGCTTCTACAATGCGTTTCGTATTGACTTCCCGGAAAGGAACAGCCAAAACAAAATGATGATTCTCTTGTTCTTCATTGTTAAAGACATGGGCAGCAGTCCCCCATTTCCCTACAATTTTCTCACCTTGGTAACGATCCTCAAAATAATTCTCGGTAAAGAAATCGACATACTGATCGATATTATTCAATCGCTTCAGGATAGAGAAGTTGTCCGGCGATATAGCGAACATCCGGTAACTTTCGTTTCCCAGAATCTTCAACAAAAACTTATCCGTAGCTATTTTATACAAATATTCGGAAGCTTCCGAATACTGTCCGAACCGACGAACAACCAGCACCTCTTTTTTGTACCCGAGCTCTTCTTTTTTCATTTCATAACTTTTCCCTTCGGCCATTTCGGCAGCATGAATAAACTTCAAACGCGCTTTAAATCTGGTTTCCTGAACGGTTGTAAATTCCTGTGGCAAAAACAATACCACCCATTGTTCTTTTTCTTTCTCGATTTTATAAGTTGTTTCTTCTTTCCGGCTACGACCAGCCAGTACTTCTTCATCGAATTGCCAATTGCGGTTCGCCTGTAAAGAACGGACCTGAGCCATTTCCGCTTCGGAATACCGAACAGGTTTTTCTCCTACCGCTAAAGAAGCCAGAATGTCGCTAGTCACCTGCAGGATCTCTTTTCCGGGACGGGCTGCGATTACCTCTTCCAAAGCGTTCTTCGCCTCCTGGGGAGAACCGGTATTTACAACACACATCGCTTTCAGAAACAGCACATTTGCTTTCAATTTATTATCCGGGTACGCTTTCAGGATTCTGTCACAAATTTGTGCTGCTTCGTGGTAATAAACTTTTTGGTAATATCGGTAAGCTTCCTGATACTTTTTCTCTACCACTTTCAGCACATCTTCGACCTGACGGAAATAGTTCGGGTCTTGTAGTCCCCGGGCGAAATCACTTTCAGGGAAAAGAGCGGTCAGCTCTGTTTTATATCTTTCAGCCTCTGCCGCCTTACCTGCCTTGAGAGCGGTCGTGGAAGCCAGATAATAGACCATCGGCAGATTAGCGGTATTTTTAAAACGCTGAATATAAGCATCGAAACACTCTAAAGCCTTTTCCGGATCATTCAAACGGTACAAATAAATTTCGCCGGCTTTATAATAAGCTTCTTCGATCTGTTTTTCAGATGCCTGCAGCATTTCCGGTGTCAGGGGGAGATCCTGCAAATAATACTCCCTGCTCTTTACATCTTTCACTTCCCTTTCCCCTCCCGTCATCTCTGCTAATTCTTCGCCGGTTTCGTCTGCCAAACCGATACTTGCTTTGTTTCGTCTGCGCCAATTGTCTTCCAGCTTACGCCGTCCCCATTTCCGCTTAAAATCATTTTTCCCCAGAGCAATCGTCACGGGATTATAAAAATACCAATCCCCTCCGCGGTTACCCTGCGAAAAAGCATCTCCCCGGCTAAGCATATCGTTACGGCGATAAAAATTGCGCTCGGCCTGCTCCCTTCGTTCCTGTTCTTTGCGAGTATTTTCCTGCTCTTTAATCGCAGTGATTTTATCGTCGATCAAGCGGTTTCTCTCTTCTTCCGGTAACACCGCTATCCGCTGCAAACTATCCTGCGTTTGTATAATTCTCAGATTCGTAACCAATTCGGTCAGATCGGTCAGTAAAGATTTTAGTTTTTCATAATCTTCATAACGCGAATCCATGACAAGCAAACAAGAATCGTAACAACTCTGTGCCTGCACATAGGCCTTGTTTTTGAAATAATAATCCCCTAATTTTACAAAAGACAAAGCCTGCTGATTATCGTTATCTACAGAGGCATGCACGGATTTCCAATACAAACCGGCCGCTCCTTCCTCATTTCCACGTTTATTTTCGATATTGGCCAAAGCATAATAAATCCGATCCTGAAATTCCTCGTTCCGGGAATCCCGCAACATTTTCTTCAATTTCTTTTCTACGGCCGCATCTCCTTCCTGATAGGCTAAAGCCATACCGATCCGGGCATTGAAGACCATTTCATAATTGAAATTGAACCGGGTAGCTTTTTTCAATGCCAGTTTAGCAGCCCCATCCTGATTTTCTTTTACATATAATTGAGACAACAAAAAATTGTAGTGCGGTTTACGTTTTATGCTTTTACAAGTCCTGACCAATCTTTCTGCCTCAGGAATCGCTTGTTCGTACATACCTTGACGCACATAGAAATCGGTTCTCGCCGCAGCAACCATCTCCCGTTGTTTCCGCTTTAATGTGCTCCCGTCGAGCCGGTCCATGATCCGGGCAGCCTCTTCGTAGCGTCCCATTTCCGTCAGGCTCCGGAATAACCAGATCGACACCTCGGTCATCAAGGCCTCGTCTTCGGCATATTGCCTTTGTATAAAACGAAAAGTGTTATTGGCCATCGTGTATTTCTTCTTATAGAAATAAGCTTTCCCCAATAACAGATAGCATTTATCCAACTGGTTATTAAATTCTTTTTTCTTTCGGAAGGTCTGATAATTTTTGGAATCTTTATTCTTTCTCCGCCTGGGTTTAGCCGTGATCGAATGTTTATCGATCGCTTTAGCCGCCTTTTCGATCACGTAGTCCATATCGGAGCTGCAAATACTACGCGTCTGTTCGTCATTAGATACGAAAACAGGCAAAAGGTGGGTATAATCCTCCTTATGCCTGTTTTCCATATGCTTTATCCCGGACTTCAAAGCCTGGTCACCGTTAAAATATACGTTATAACGGGTAGTCAACTGGTGATAGTTACGTGAAAAGAAATTGTTTCTCTTCACCGAACAACCGCACAGCACCACCATCATCCCCGTTAATATATAAGAAGAATATTTCATTTAGACATGCTGTCCTATTGTCTGGTGACTCTCACTCTTTTTGCCGGGTCGTGATTTTCCTCTACGGCTTTCACAACTTCATCCGCCAACTGCCTGAACGCTGTTCCCGTAATCGAATCGGCATTCAAAGCTACAGGTTTACCTGCATCGCCTCCATCGCAAATACTCTGTACAACAGGTATTTCGCCCAACAACCGGAGACCTCTTTGTTCGGCCAGTTGTTTCGCCCCTTCCCGTCCGAAAATATAATATTTATGATCGGGCAATTCAGCCGGAGTAAACCAGGCCATATTTTCCACCAGGCCTAGCACGGGCACCTGTATACCCGGCGACTCGAACATATTGATTCCTTTGATTGCATCGGCCAAAGCCACCTGCTGAGGTGTACTGACTACAATAGCTCCTGTCAGGGCGACAGTTTGTACCAAAGTCAAATGAATATCGCTGGTTCCCGGCGGAAGGTCGATCAGCATATAATCCAATTCGTCCCAAAAACCTTGCTCCACCATCTGTTTCAATGCATTGGAAGCCATCGGCCCCCGCCAGACAGTGGCAGAAGCCGGATCGACAAAGAAACCGATAGATAACAATTTTACGCCATATTTCTCTACCGGCACAATGAAATCCTTTCCGTCGATCTGCTCCATATAGGGCTGAGCCTCTTCGCAACCGAACATTTTCGGAATAGAAGGACCGAAAATATCCGCATCCACCAAACCCACTTTATATCCTTCAGCAGCCAAAGCTACCGCTAAATTGGCCGCCACGGTAGATTTTCCTACTCCTCCTTTACCCGAGGAAACAGCGATTATATTTTTTACCTTTTCCAGGGACAACGGTCTCTCCAAATCCTGAACAAACAGGTTTTCGATCTCTACCTCCGTATAAGAAGTTTTTTCTTTTATCAGGGCTTCCGCTTTTTTCTTCACCGACCCGACAAACGGATCGCTGGCTTTCTGAAACACCAGCCGAAACAACACTTTCTCTCCCTCGATCCGGATATTTTGCACCATATCCAGTTCCACAATATTTTTAGAAGTACCGGGATACTTCACTTCTGTGAGAAGATCCCTGATTTCTTTAAGTTTTTCCTGCATCATAACATTTAAAAATTTAATATCCCTTTAGGGGTAACGAAAATAGTAAAAATAGCCGATTCGCCAAAACGACTCTCCGTCCAGATTAAATCCGGGTATTATATTTCCTCAGCCTGGCCCTTAAAGTCGGATAAGCCGGACATACTTTGCCGACCAACTTCCAAAATGCAGCCGAATGATTCTTCTCTACCGTATGGCATAACTCATGCAAGATCACATAATCGATAATTTCATCCGGTAGCTTCATCAACTTGATATTGAGACTGATATTATTGTCAAAAGAACAACTACCCCAATTGGAAATATTGTTCCTGAACGTAACCCGTCCGTAACGAAATCCGAATTTTTCGGCATAGTTTCTGATCCGCTGCGGCAAATATCGACGGCATTCCATCGTATAGATTTCCAGCAAAAACTGCTGAACGATTTTCTCTACTTTACTGAAATCGACTTTTTTAGGAATAAACAGGGTTATTTTTTCCTGTTCAAGCCGATAAGAAGGCTTCGGTTCCTCGGTCTCCACAATCCTCAGCACATGCAACTTCGTCTTAATTTCCGCCCCTATTCCCAAACCGACTCCGGTGTCTTCCTCATAAACTTTCATATCTTTCCGGTTTTTGAGAATCCACTCCCGATTCTCTTCCAGAAATTTCTCCACCTGTTTCCGGCTCACGCCGAAAGGAACACTCACCCAAACCCCACGCCCCGGAGCCATCCGAATACGCAAATACTTGATATTCGCACTCCGCCGGACCTTTATTTCACCAATACCCGCAAGTTCCAATACCTCCATGATCTGAAAAACTATTTTTCATTAAAGAACAATAAAAGGAGGATGCCTTCATCGCATTCTCCTTTTATTCTTTTCTCTACGAACAGCTTAAGCCTGCTTTACCAAATCGCTTAATTTTGTAAATGCACCGTCTACAGAAGCAATCAAATCCTTTCCGATAGTCCTGTAATATCCTTTTCTATCTGCTTTCGCCACTTGTTTTCCAGCATTTACACGTTGTCTTAAATCATTTCTGGAATCTATAATATGCTGTACTATTTCGCTGATATCATCCATACTTTTACCTACAGCCAGACAATTTAAGCTATCGTCAACAACAGCAAAAGTCAAACAATCGATGTCTTTCTTTAATCTTCTAATACTTGCCATAATTTTCAAGAATTTAAATTTTTTCAAAAATAAGAAAAATCCCAGAGATTTCTCCCCTTTCTTCAACTTTTTTTTAGCTCTTAGCTCACGGGGACGCGGGCAGCAGGCTATAGCCCGTCCCTGTGAGCTATTTTTAACAAGTGATCGACAGCTTCCTCCACCGTAGGCTCCGTTCCCAGTAATTTTACAAATAAGCTTCCGATAATAGCTCCGCTACTATAACGGCAAACGGTCGACAAGGTCTCGCCATTAGATATGCCGAAACCGATCAAACGTTTATTTTTCAAATTCAAACGGTCTATTCTTTGGAAATATTCAATCTGTCCGGCTGTAAACCGATCTTTCACTCCGGTCGTCGAAGCCGAAGAGACCATATAGATAAAACCGCCACAATATTCGTCTATCAGACGGATCCTTTCATCCGAAGTTTCGGGGGTAATCAACATAATCACCGGAATATCATATTTTTCACAAAGCGGTTTAACCGACTCCAGGTATTCCTGAAACGGCAAATCCGGAATAATCATTCCATCGATCCCGATTTCCATCCCTTTTCGAAAAAGGTTTTCCATACCGTACTGCAACATCGGATTCAAATATCCCATCAATAGCAAAGGCAATTCAACCCGACTTCGTATACTAGTCAACTGCTCGAGTAATACAGGCAACGTCATGCCATTTTTCAGTGCCTGTGTACTACTTTGCTGGATGACTACCCCATCGGCCATAGGATCGGAAAAAGGAATCCCGATTTCCACCAGATCGACTCCCCGGTTTTCTAACATCTGTATGATTTCGACCGTATCTTCCAAAACCGGATAACCGGCAGTAAAATACACAGACAAAAGATTTCTATCTTTTCTTTGAAACAATTCTGTAATCCGATTCATAACTAAAATAATTAAGGTAGTTCAGCTAAAAAACGAGACAATAAATGGATATTTTTCATTCCGGGAGCCGTTTCGAACCGACTGTTCAAATCGAGTCCGGCAAGCTTCGGATGTTTGATTTTTCCGATCTCTTCTCTATTTTCCCAGGCAATTCCTCCACTTAAGAAAAAAGGTACACTCCCCTCGTACCGGTTCAATAAATTCCAGTCGAACGATTTCCCGGTCCCTCCAAACTGTCTGCTCCGGGTATCGAACAAAAACAACTGACAAGCCGATTCATAAGGCAAAGTCCGTTGAAAATCACCGGCCTCTTCTATACCGAAAGCTTTTATTACCCGGTAGCCTTTCTGTACAAAATAGTGACCCATTTCAGGGGGTTCATCCCCATGCAGTTGAATCGTATCCATCTTATACCTTCGTACTATATTTTCGATAAACCCGGTTTCTGCATTCACAAAAACTCCTACTTTCCCGATAGCTGCAGGTAAACGTTCCAAAGCCCGGGGAGACAAATCACCGGCATAACGCGGTGAGGCTTTATAAAAAATAAAACCCAACATATCGGGATGTAAAGCAGCGACTTCCTTCACATTCCCGGGTTCCTTCATGCCACAAATTTTAATCAGCATATCCGACAAAATTTTTTAAAGCCTGAGCCGGTTGTGCTTCCCGCATAAAATGTTCACCGATCAGAAATCCTCTGAATCCCAATCTGCGTAACGCAACGACTGTCTCCATGGCACGAATTCCACTCTCGGCCACTTTCAGACAAGTAACCGGGACTTGTGAAGCTAACCGGAAAGAAGTATAAATATCCGTCTCGAAAGTAGTCAGATTCCGATTGTTGATCCCCACCATATCCATTTCCGGGGAGACATATTCCAACTCTTCTTCCCGATGTATTTCCAATAGTATTTCCAATCCCAGTCCATGAGCAGCATCGGCCAATTCCCGGCACTGTGCCGGCGACAAAGCTGCAGCGATCAACAAAACGGCATCGGCTCCATAAGCCACCGCTTCGGCCAGTTGATAGAAATCGACGATAAAATCCTTACGCAATAAGGGAATATCCGAAACCCTCCTGGCCATAGCGAGATCCAATAACGATCCTCCGAAATAATCCGTATCCGTCAACACCGAACAAGCCGCAGCACCATTCCGTACATATCCGCCGACCACCTCCTGCACTCCGGCTGCCTCATGAATAAATCCTCCGGAAGGAGACTTCCGTTTAAATTCTGCAATGATCCCTGTTGCCGATTCCTCCAAGGCCTTTCGCATCGATAACCGTTGTCTCCCAGCTAAAAGCGTACTCATCAGATCCCTTTCGGAAATCCTGTTTTTCCGCTCAGTCACTTCTTCCTGTTTTGTTTTCAATATCCGGTTTAAAACTGACATATCATTTTTCATTAAGTTCTACAAATTTACGGAACGCCCTCAGTGCCCTCCCGCTCTCCAGCGCCTCACGCGCTTCTGCAATAGCATCCGGCAAAGCTATTCCGGGCCTCAGGGTACGGATTGCAAAAGCAGCATTAGCAATCACACAGTCTTCTTGTCCCCGGGTAGCCTCGTTAGCTAAAACCCGGTCAAAAATCGCCGCAGCTTCGGTCACCGTATTTCCTCCCGACAATTCCTCTTCCGCCACCCGACCGAATCCGATCTCTTCCGGCAAATAAATGCCCTCACCCCGATTATTCAGCGCTTTAAAAGGAGAGGTCAGCGAAACTTCATCATACCCGTCCAGCGAATGTACTATCGTGTAATTCACTCCGCTCTGCTGATACATATAGTTATACAAACGGGCCAGTTTCAGGTTATATACTCCCAATAACTGGTAGCGTGGGAGTACCGGATTGACCAAAGGCCCCAACATATTGAAAAAGGTACGTACTCCTAAAGCACGTCGTACCGGTCCTACACTTTTCAAGGCAGGGCTAAAAAACGGTGCATGCAAATAAGCGACCCCGCTTTCTTCCAGCGATTGCTGTAACCGACCGGAGTGTCCTGTAAATTTCACCCCATGTTGTTCCAGTACATTCGAAGCCCCACTCACCGAACTGGCACCGTAATTTCCGTGTTTTACAACCCGGTAGCCTGCTCCGGCCACCACAAAACAAGCCGCCGTAGAAATATTGAACGTATTTTTTCCATCCCCTCCCGTACCGACAATATCGATTGCATCATGACAATCCAAATCCACGACCACCCTCCGTTCGAGAATGGCTTCCCTAAACCCGGCCAATTCTTCCGTCGTAATACTACGCATCAGAAAAACGGTCATAAAAGCCGACAACTGGCTGTCGTTATACCGGCCGTCGGAAATGTTCAACAAGACTTGTTTAGCTTCTTCTTTAGAGAGGCTTTTGTGCCCGAACATTTTATATAACAGTTCTTTCATAGTAATCAATATATCATATACATTCCCTTTACTTCAAGCATGCAACCAATTCGCCATCATCATTTTCCCCATAGGAGTCAAAATCGATTCCGGATGAAACTGAAGGCCGCGAACATCATAGCTTTTATGAGACAGGGCCATAATTCTGCCTGCAGCATCCTCAGCGGTAACTGTAAGACATTCAGGCAGATTCTTCCGACTTACTACCCAGGAATGATACCTGCCTACATCAAAACTTTCGCCCAGACCGGAGAACATCTTTTCTTCGGCAATCACCCGCACCGGTGTACAAATACCATGAAAAACTTCCGGCAGATTCTCCAATTCAGCGCCGAAACACTCCCCGATGGCCTGTTCACCCAGACAAATCCCCAGGATTGATTTTTCAGCCGCATAACGCTTCACAACTTCGGGTAATATTCCGGCTTCACTTGGAATTCCCGGCCCCGGAGACAAAATAATCCGGTTGTATCGGCCGGCTTCCTCCACCGAAATCCGGTCATTTCTGGCTATATCCACTTCGGCTCCCAATTCATGTAAGAGGTGAACAATATTATAAGTAAACGAATCGTAGTTGTCGAGTATCAATATTTTTTCCATAAGTTCAATTTTTAACCTTTTCACTCATTTCCACCGCTTTCATCAAAGCCCCCAATTTATTATTCAATTCCTGCAATTCACTTTCAGGCGAAGAGTGCGCTACAATCCCCGCTCCGGCCTGAGCATAAAGCCGGTTACCGTAACTCAGAAAGCTCCGGATCGTAATGGCCTGGTTCAATTCTCCCTGAAAACCGATATAGCCGATACAGCCCCCATAAATCCCGCGACTATGAGGTTCTATGTCATCGATCAGTTGCATCGCCCTGACTTTGGGAGCACCGCTGAGCGTACCGGCAGGAAAAGTATCCGCAAAGAGCCGCAAAATATCGGTATTTTCGGAAACGCAAGCACTCACTCTCGACACCATATGAATCACATGCGAATAATATTGGATCTGGCGCAAGAACTCGATCTTTACCTGACCAGCCCCGCGGCTCAGATCATTACGTGCCAGGTCGACCAACATGATATGTTCGGCATTTTCTTTCTCATCTTCCAATAATTTACGGGCCAATTCCGAATCCCGGATATCGTCTCCTGTACGGCGGAAAGTACCGGCTATCGGATCGATATAAGCTTTACCTCCGGCAACACGCAGATGAGTCTCGGGAGAGGAACCGAAAATGCGAAAATGGCCGAAATCAAAATAATACAGATATGGAGAAGGATTTATACACCGCAAGGCCCGGTATACATTAAAATCATCTCCCCGAAATCCACGGCTGAAACGACGCGAGAGTACAATCTGAAATACGTCTCCCCTTTGGGTATGCCGAATACCCCTTTTCACCATTTCCATATACTGCTCGTCGCTAATCGGAGAACCGGTATCGTCCAACGCCTCGAAACCATACCGAGCCATATTATTGTTATGAATGACATCGATAAGTTCCGGCATATGGGAATGCTGCCCTTCCGGTAAATTTTCAACGATCGTCATCTGATTTTTAAAATGATCGACTACAATAATATACCGGTATAATATATATATCATATCAGGTATTTCAGCAAACTTCTCTTCTTTCTTCCGGATACGGACAGCTTCAAAATAACGTACGGCATCATAGGCCGTATACCCGAAAAAACCGTTGATCCCGGTCAGGTTTGTTTCGGTCTCGAACGAAGCGATATAATCTTTCAGGATTTCGATAACATCCACGCCTTCTGTAAGAGCATCCGTCAGTTGCCGGCCATCGGGAAAACGACGTACGATCTGTTCCTTCGTTACCGAAAAATCGGCCATCGGTTCCACGCCGATAAAAGAAAAACTATTTTGAGTCGTATGATAATCCGAACTTTCCAGCAAAGCCGATTGTGGAAATAAGTCGCGTACCTTCAGGTAAATTCCCACAGGAGTCTGCAAGTCGGCCGGAAGAATACGGGTGATTGTTTTAATTCTATATTTCATAAGTGTAAAAATTTATTCATCCTTTTGTAGGTCTGTATATCTTTATCACCCCGACCGGACAAATTAATGACAACGATCTCTTCCGGCCGGAATGTTTTTTGTTCCAGAACTGCCAGGGCATGGGCCGATTCCAAAGCCGGGATGATACCTTCCATTTCTGTCAGGCAAAAAGCGGCATTCAACGCTTCTTCGTCCGTAACAGCCAATACTTCAGCGCGTTTTTCTTCTGCCAGAAATGCATGTAAAGGGCCGATTCCCGGATAATCCAGTCCGGCAGAAACAGAATAGGGTTCGACAATCTGTCCGTCGTCCGTTTGCATCACCAACGTACGGCTTCCATGGATAATACCTTCTTTTCCCAAATGGATCGTAGCTGCCGACTCTCCGCTTCCCAAACCTTTTCCGGCAGCCTCGGCAGCAATCAACCCAACTTCGGGAGAATGCAGAAAATGGTAGAAAGCCCCGGCAGCATTACTTCCTCCTCCCACGCAGGCTATTACATAATCGGGTTCTTCCCTTCCTTCTTTTTCCAACAATTGCTTTCTGATCTCTTCGCTGATCACCGACTGAAAACGAGCCACCATATCCGGATAAGGGTGAGGTCCCACTGTCGACCCGATGATATAATAAGTATCCGCGGGGTTACAACACCAGTCGCGGATCGCTTCGTTGGTGGCATCTTTCAGCGTTTTATTGCCACTTTCAACAGCTACCACCTTCGCTCCCAACATCTCCATTTTTTCAACATTAGGTTGTTGCCGGACCACATCGGTCGCTCCCATATAAACGATACATTCCATATTCATCAGGGCACATACAGTAGCCGTCGCTACTCCGTGCTGCCCGGCTCCGGTTTCGGCAATGATCCTCTTCTTTCCCATACGCCGGGCCAATAGAATCTGACCGATCGTATTGTTGATCTTGTGGGCTCCGGTATGATTCAGATCCTCGCGCTTGAGATAAATCCGGGTACCGTACTTTTCACTCAGCCGACGGGCATAATAAAGCGGACTGGGACGACCGACATAATCCCTTAATAATAGCCTGAACTCCTGCTGAAAAGACTCATCTTCCATTTCCCGCAAATAACATTCACGTAATTTTTCTACATTCGCATGTAAAATTTCAGGAACATAAGCACCACCAAACCTACCGTAAAACCCCTGGTCGTTTACATTAAAATTTTTCATATGATTCACTTTTGGAATTTTCATTAAGGACAAAAAACAAAAAAGGCTACCGGTGTTCCGATAGCCTCCATATGCTGATAATATAGTTCCTTCACTGATATTACTGACCAGACATCATAAAGCGTGCGTCCCACCGGTTTATTCCCGAAAGGCGCCACCACCATGCTTTATTTGTCAGTAATAAATTCATATTTTGTTCTTTTCAACGGAGCAAAGATGAAAAACTTTTTTCTAAAATCAAACAATCGGAAAGATTTTTCTTCAAAAATAAATCAACGGCCCCAATCGGTCCGGGCCTCGAGCAGCATATCCAAAACAACGATAGCCGCCATAGCTTCGACTACAGGCACAGCGCGGGGAATAACACAAGGATCATGGCGTCCGTGTGCTTCCAGAGTAACTTCTTTCCCATCACGTGTCACCGTTTCCTGACGTTTCATAATAGTGGCGACCGGCTTGAAAGCTACCCGGAAATAGATATCTTCTCCGTTCGTCACGCCCCCCTGTATACCTCCCGAGCGATTCGTCACCGTGTGTACTTCACTTCCTTTCATGACAAAAGAATCGTTATGCCCGCTTCCCTGCATAGAGGCTGCTGCAAATCCGCTTCCGTATTCAAAACCTTTGGTTGCGTTGATACTCATCATTGCATGCGCCAGTCTTGCCTGAAAACGGTCGAACACCGGTTCGCCTAACCCGGCAGGTACCCCCTGAATCACACAACTGACTATTCCACCGACACTATCCCCTTCATCCCGCAGCTGCCGGATCAATGCAATCATTTCTTCAGCAATCCCGGCGTCAGGACAACGTACGATGTTATCTTCTGCCCGCTCCAAGGGCAACTCCTGATAAGGCCGGGTAACAGCAATCGGTCCGACTTGTGAAGTATATGCCCGAATGCTTATCCCGTAACCGGCCAACACCTGTTTGGCAACAGCCCCGGCAACGACTCGGGCAATGTGTTCCCGGGCCGACGAACGTCCGCCTCCCCGATAATCCCGGATACCGTATTTCTTTTCCCAGGTATAATCGGCATGAGAAGGACGGTATAAATCTTTCAGATGATTATAATCCTTACTATTCTGATTCTGATTTCTCACCAGAAATCCGATCGGCATGCCAGTAGATTTTCCTTCAAATATTCCGGAAAGAATCTCTACGGTGTCTTCTTCCTTCCGGGGGGTAGAAACCTCCGACTGACCGGGCCGCCGCCGGTTCAACTCACCTTGAATAAAATCAGCAGACAAGGCGATTCCTGCCGGACAACCGTCGATAACCCCTCCAACAGCACTACCGTGTGACTCTCCGAACGACATCAGCCGAAAAAATTTTCCTATAGAATTACCGGACATAAAAAGTAGAAAGTATTCCTTATATATTTAGTGACATCCTCCGCATCCGCAGCCCTCGTCGTGGGATCCGCAACCTCCTTCAGAACCACAGCCACTACACCCCCCGCATTTATGCGAATGTAAAGCTTCCAGTTCTTCATCCGTTGCATCACGGACACCTAATATCTCACCCTTGAAAAACAAATCTTTACCGGCCAGGGGATGATTAAAATCGATACGTACTTCCTCGTCACCGATAGACAGGATCTTGCCCTGCAAACGTCTTCCGACACTATCCATCATCGGTAAAACATGGCCGACCACCATCTCTTCAGCTTCTACATCTTTAAATATTTCCTGGGGTAAATCCACAATCATATCTTCGTTCACCAGTCCATAAGCATGGGCTGCCGGAATGCTGAAATCGAATTTATCCCCTTCATTTTTATCCAGAAGGTTCATTTCAAAATATTCTAAAGTCTGCCCTTGTCCACAGATAAAATCCAAGGGCCGGTCTGCACCTGCTGCTTCGAGTAACTCTCCGTTTTGTTCCGTTCTTAATTCGTAACTTACGGATACCATCTTATTTTTCGTAATCATTCTTTTTATTGATTTGGTTTTGCACAAAAGTACGATAAAATAATTGAAAAATTTCTCCCCTATTTCCAAAAAAATGGTACTTTCGCACTAATTTACATTTTTGAAGATGCGCCATTACGATTATATTATAGCAGGGAGTGGATTGGCAGGGCTTTACACGGCCTATCACGCTGCCGCTTATGGAAAAGTTGCTTTGCTGACCAAATCCGGTATTACAGAGAGCAACTCTTATTTTGCACAGGGTGGAATCGCCGCCGTTACAGACGAAGACGATGCTCCTGCACTTCACTTCGAGGACACGATTATTGCCGGACGCGGGCTTTGCGATTACCCAGCTGTCGATATTTTAGTGAACGAAGGTCCGCAACGGATACATGAACTCATAGAGGCAGGTATGCATTTCGATATGGAAGACGGCAGCCTCGCCTTGGGGTTGGAAGGCGGACATCACCGGAAAAGAATTCTTCATGCCGGCGGTGACGCGACAGGACGTATGGTGACCAGTTTTATGATCAGCAAAGTCATCAATAATCCGAAGATAGATATTTTCGAAAATCATTCCGTGATCGGTATCCTTCAGGAAAATCAGGAATGTTACGGCGTACGGGCCTGGAATTTAGTGACAGAAAGCGAAGAACTGTTTTATGCCGACAATACCTTCCTCACTTTAGGAGGCACTTCGGCTATTTACAAACGGACCACCAATCCGCATACCACGATCGGAGACGGACTTGCTCTGGCTTTTAATGCAGGTTGTGAAATCGCCGATATGGAATTCATTCAATTTCATCCTTCGGCCATCTATACCGAATCGGAAGAGGCATTTCTAATCAGTGAGGCAGTCCGGGGTGAAGGGGCTTATCTGATCGATCAAAACGGAGAACGCTTTATGCCGGCGATTCACGAATTGGCCGAACTGGCCCCCCGGGATATCGTCGCTCAATCTATTTACCGCCAGATGCTGAAATACGATCAGGAGTACGTCTGGTTGTCCCTCAAACACCTCGATCCTCAGGTGGTGAAACACCGCTTTCCGAATATTTATGAAAAATGCCAGGAATTGGGTATCGATATGTGCGACCGGATCCCCGTAGCACCGGCAGCTCATTATATGGTAGGGGGAGTGAGGACGGACACCCATGGACAGACCAACATCAAACGTCTGTTTATCTGCGGCGAACTGGCCTCTTCGGGAATCATGGGAGCCAATCGGCTCGCCTCCAACTCGTTGATCGAATGTCTGGTATTCGGGAAACGGGCCATCGAGGCTTCACGGAAAAATCTGAAAACCTCTCCTACCCAGGTATTCAAACCGATCTATCATTGCAATGACAATTATGCTGCGCTTTATGTCCATTTGAAAAAAGAGATTTCGCGGATAATGACCGATTATGCCGGCATCATCCGGAATGCAGAAAAACTGAAACAGGGATTGAACGAATTGGAAAGTCTGGAAGACAATCTGCCCCGGGAAATAAACGAATATTACACCCTGATTTGCCGTAACCTGATTACAGTTGCCAGGTTGATTATCCGTTCTGCCCTTTACCGTCAGGAAAGCCGTGGAGGACATTTCCGGGAAGATTATCCCTGTAGCGATGCTTCCTATCTTTTTCATATCGTACAACAGAAAGAAAAAGACCTCCGTACCCTACCTGTCAATACTAAAAAGTCTTTAAACTGAAAATCACTATAAAATGACACAATACGACCAATTAATCGACCGCCTGATCGACCTCGCCATAGAGGAAGACATCGCTACCGGAGATGTAACGACCAACTCCATCATCCCGGCTCATTCCCGGGCCGTTGCAGAAATGAAAATGAAAGCCGACGGTGTAATTTCCGGACTGGCGATAGCCAAACGGGTGTATGAAAAATTCGAGAAAGACATCCTTTGGGACGCCAAAGTAAAAGACGGGGATCGGGTAAAAAAAGGCGATATTATCCTGCGTATCGAAGCCAGCTACCGTTGCCTCTTATTAGGAGAAAGGCTTTCGCTGAACATCTTGCAACGCATGTCGGGCATCGCTACGGAAACGGCCAGATACGTCGAAGAATTAGCCGGTACTCACACCCAATTACTGGACACCCGGAAAACAGCTCCGGGCTTACGGGTATTGGACAAAATGGCCGTTAAAGACGGAGGAGCGACCAACCACCGGATGGGATTATACGATATGGCCATGATCAAAGACAACCACATTAAGGTGGCCGGAGGAATTACCAATGCGGTCAATGCGGTCAGAGCCCATGTTCCGGCCGGTATCAAAATCGAAGTAGAAACGACCAATCTGGCCGAAGTGCGCGAAGCCCTCGCTATGCATGCCGATATTATCATGCTGGACAATATGAGTAACGCCGAGATGGCCGAAGCAGTGAAAATCATTCACGGACAGGCCAAAACCGAAGCTTCCGGAAATATGAGTATTCCCCGTTTAAAAGAAGTGGCAGCCACCGGAGTCGACTTTATCAGCGTCGGTGCCTTAACTCACTCCGTAACGGCTTTGGACATCAGTATGAATATTCAAAAAAACTAATTTCATGAAATCAGCACTCAAATTATTTATCATCGGATGTCTTGTATTGATTTTCTGTCGATGTAGTATGAACAAAGACAGCTATTTAAAAGACTTCGAAAAGTTTATCACCCAAACAGAAAAAAACTGTACCACCCTATCCGATCCTGAATGGGAAAAAATACAGGCCCGGTTCAACGATTATACAGAAAAATATTACGAACAGTTTAAAGAGGAATTGAGTGTAAACGAAAAAATATCCATCAGTATTTTAAAATCTAAATTTTCAACGCTCATTCTAAAACGGGAGAGTAAAAAAATTCAGGAAGAAATGAAGATTAAATAATTTCACCTTTTTATCTTTCTTTGTTATCTTTGAAGCGGAAAATTAATATGTTATGACGAATACAGAGATTATTGACAGAATCCGGCAACTAAAAAAAGAAAAAAATGCCGTTATTCTGGCACATTACTATACTCGTCCGGAGGTTCAGGATATAGCAGACTATCTGGGGGATTCACTGGGATTATCCCAGGAAGCCGGGAAAACGGATGCCCGGATTATCGTTTTCTGCGGTGTGCATTTTATGGCGGAGACCGCAGCGATCATTTCTCCGGACAAAAAGATCCTGATTCCGGCTTTAGGAGCCGGATGTTCACTGGCTGAAAGCATTACCGGTTATGAATTGCGGGAATGGAAAAAAGCCAATCCTGACGGGATTATTGTAAGTTACGTCAACACGACAGCCGAAGTGAAGGCCTGGACGGATATTTGCTGCACTTCGGCCAATGCCCTGAAAGTCGTACAAAGCATTCCTCCAGATCGTAAGATCTTGTTTGTACCGGACAAAAACCTGGGAGCCTGGATCAGGAAAGTTACCGGACGGGAAATGGAACTCTGGCATGGAGATTGTTGTGTACACGAACGCATCACCACCGACATGATCCTGGAAAAAAGCCGGGACTATCCTCAGGCAGATATCCTCATTCACCCCGAGAGCCACTGTTCACACGACGAGGCCATTTTAAATCTTCCTCAAGCTTATATGTACTCGACGGCAGGAATGATCAGGCATGCAAGCCGGTCGGACAAAAAGCAATTTATCATTGCCACAGAAATAGAAACCATCCATAAACTGAAAAACGATAATCCGGACAAAGAATTTATTCCGGTTCATCCTAAAACCATTTGTGGACAAATGAAAAAAGTAACGCTGGAATCGGTACAGGAAGCTTTGGAGAAAGAGCAATACGTAGTCGAAGTGGCTGAAGATATCCGTCAGAGAGCCTGGGCCCCTATCGAGAGAATGTTACAAATCAAATAAAACAGCTGTATTCCCAAAACAGGAATATAAACTATCAGAAAATCAAAAACTATGAATATATCTTTAAATTGGCTGAAAGAATACCTGAAAATAGATTTGAGTGTCGAAAAAGTCTGCGAAATATTGACCAGTATCGGGCTCGAAGTGGGCGGATATGAAAAATTCGAATCTATCCGGGGTGGTTTGAGAGGTCTGGTGATCGGCGAAGTAAAAACTTGTGAAGCCCATCCGGATTCCGATCATTTACACCTGACAACGGTAGATTTAGGAGACGGACGCCTTACCCCCATTGTTTGCGGAGCTCCTAATGTAGCTGCCGGACAAAAAGTGGTAGTGGCCACCATCGGGACGGTACTTTACGATGGAGACAAAGAATTTACCATCAAAAAATCAAAAATCAGAGGACAGGAATCCGAAGGAATGATTTGTGCCGAAGATGAAATCGGTATCGGTCACGATCATGCGGGGATTATCGTACTTCCGTCGGATGCCCGGGTAGGTATGCCAGCTGCCGAATATTATCACATTACAACCGATTACACCATCGAGATCGATATTACTCCCAACCGGGTAGACGGCGCTTCTCACCTTGGAGTAGCCCGTGATTTAGCTGCCTATTTACAGCAAACCCAGGAGATTCATTATACCCTTCCTTCCGTAGCTCACTTTGCAGCCGACAGCAATACTGCCGGAATCTCGATCGAAGTGCAGCGTCCGGAAGCTTGTCCCCGATATGCCGGAGTATGTATCGAAGGAGTTAAAGTTCAGGAATCTCCCGAGTGGTTGCAAACGCGTTTGAAAGCCATCGGTTTACACCCGATCAACAATGTGGTAGATATTACGAATTTCATTCTTTTCGAGCTGGGACAACCCCTGCACTCTTTCGATAAAGATAAAATCAAAGGAAATAAAGTGATCGTCCGTAGTTTTCCGACAGGTACCAGATTCACAACACTCGACGGTGTCGAACGTGAACTGAACGAGAACGACCTGATGGTATGCAATACCGAAGAACCGATGTGTATTGCCGGAGTATTCGGTGGATTGGAAAGCGGTATCACCGAAGCTACGACCAATGTATTCCTCGAAAGTGCCTGTTTCGATCCGGTATTCGTACGGAAGACAGCACGTCGTCATGGGCTGAATACCGACGCTTCTTTCCGTTTTGAAAGAGGCACCGATCCGAACATCGTTATTTATGCCCTCAAACGGGCTGCCTTATTGATCAAAGAACTGGGTGGCGGAAAGATTACGTCCGAAATCATCGACATCTACCCGAATCCGGTAGCCGATTTCGAAGTCGAAGTAAAGTATGCCCACATCGATCGTCTGATCGGCAAAAAAATCGGACAAGATACGATCAAAAAAATCCTGAATGCTCTGGAAATAAAGATTGTAAAAGAAGATACCGAAGGACTTTCGTTGCAGATCCCCCCTTATCGGGTGGATGTTCGCCGCGAAGCAGACGTGATCGAGGATATTTTAAGAATATACGGCTTCAACAATATCGAAGTTCCGGCTAAAGTAAACTCTACTCTGAGTTACAGCGAAAAACCGGATGATTTCCAATTGAAAAATAAAATTGCAGATTTATTGGCCGCTAACGGTTTTAATGAAATCATGAACAACTCATTGACCAAAGCTTCTTATTACGAGCATCTGGAGACTTATCGTCCCGAAGAAACGGTTATGTTGTTCAATCCGCTCAGCTCAGACCTGAGCGCTATGCGGCAAAGCCTGCTATTCGGAGGGCTGGAGACGATCGCCTATAATATTAACCGCAAAAACAGCAATTTACGTCTCTTCGAATTCGGAAAAGCTTATACCTTCCACAAAAAAGAAGGCGAAAATCACCTGAAACAATACAAAGAAGAAGATAAACTGGCCCTTTTCATTACGGGTGATAAAATCCAGGCTTCCTGGAACAGTAAAGAACAAAAGACCGATTTCTTCAATCTCAAGAGTTATGCCGAGATGATCCTGATCCGTTTGGGATTCAAAACCGAAATGCTGACTTTAGAAGAATGTAGTGCCGATATTTACCGCGAAGGGATAAGCTATACACAAAACGGTAAGCACATCGTCACAATCGGCATGCTGAGTCATAAAGTTTTGAAATCGAACGATATCGAACAGGAGGTTTATTATGCCGAGTTTTCCTGGGAAAATATACTGAAAGCGATTAAAAACCATACGATCACCTTTACTCCTATGCCTAAGTTCCCGGCGGTTAAACGCGACCTGGCCTTACTACTCGACAAAAAAATCAGTTTTAAAGAGGTGCGTGACATTGCTTTCCGGACAGAAAAAAGCCTGTTGAAATCAGTGACCTTATTCGACGTTTACGAAGGTGAAAAGCTGGGAGCCGGTAAAAAATCTTATGCGATCAGCTTCACGTTGCAGGACGATGAAAAAACACTTACCGACAAACAGATCGATAAGATCATGAATAAACTGATGGGAACCTACAAACATCAGTTAGGCGCTGAGATCAGATAAACGACCGGTCTGTCCTGATTTTACCGGATGAAAAGAACGATTACTTTTCATCCGGTAATTTTTATACCCCTATCGCAAACAGAAGCAGGCATTAACTCAAATTTCAATCGTACTTTCGGAACTATTTTTTCAAAAACCAAAAAAAGATTACTATTTTTGGAAAAATGTGTTAACCAAATTTTCAGCTTATGAACAAAATATTTTTAAGTGTACTCCTGCTCCTGCCGGCTTTGTTTCCGGTTCATGGACAAAGTTGGCGGGCTTTGCAACAACAAGCCCAAAAGCGAGGGGAGCTGGCTTCTGCCAGACAAATCATCCTATTGGACAGTACCGCCGTTTCTGTAGCTCCCAGCGGGACAGGCACCTTTACGATCAACAAGGTTATTCTGGTGCAGAACCGGTCGGGAGCTTTGGCTAACCGGGTACTGAAATACGATTACGATCCCCTGACTGCTTTTGCCGAATTTCATCAGGTGAATATTTACAAAGCAAACGGAGAAGTTCGTCCGGTAGATGTCGGTAAAACACTGGATTATACGGCTCCGGCACGGATGATCTATTGGGGAGCCCGGCAAATCATGCTGGAACTGGGCCGGCTTGACCCAGGAGATATCATCGAATACGAAATACATAAAAAAGGGTTCACCTATGCCCTGCTGACCGATCAACCGGACGAAGAACGGTTCGTTCCTCCTATGCGGGGGCAGTTTTATGATATTGTTCCTTTCTGGTGTGACGACCCGACCATGCGCAAGGTATATTCCGTTACTCTCCCCCGGGAGAAAGAGATGCAATTCCAATTCTACCAAGGCGAATGTGCTTCTTCTATGCGTTATGAAAACGATCGTAAAGTCTATACTTTTGCCAAAAATAATATGATGCCCGTACGTCGTGAACCCAATATGGTCGATCTGTACGATGCCGCTCCCAAATTAATGATGTCCTCCACGCCACATTGGAAAGATAAATCCCTTTGGTTTCATAAAACCAACGAAGATTACGGCAGCTTCGCCCCTCTCCCCGAAGCCCGGCAAAAAGTGAATGAGCTCATCCGGGGCAAGAAAACCGAAATGGAAAAAATCGCCGTATTAACCCACTGGGTTGCCGATAATATCCGCTATGCCGGAATCACGATGGGAAAAGGAGAAGGGTTTACCCTGCACAATACGAAAATGAATTATACAGACCGTTGCGGTGTATGTAAAGACATTGCCGGCAGTCTGATTTCATTTCTGCGAATGGCAGGTTTCGAAGCCTATCCGGCCATGACTATGGCCGGAAGTCGGGTGGAAAGTATACCCGCCGACCATTTCAATCATTGTGTTGCAGTGGTAAAATTAAGCAACGGTACCTATATGCCTTTAGACCCGACCTGGGTGCCCTTCTGCCGGGAACTTTGGAGCAGTGCCGAACAACAGCAAAACTACCTCCCCGGTGTACCGGAAGGTTCGGATCTTTGTATTACGCCTGTTTCCGCTCCCGAAAACCATTATTTTCGCATCAAAGCCAATAATAAACTGGACAAAAACGGTAAACTAACCGGACAATTCACCCTCACAGCCGAAGGCCAATCCGACCTGAATATACGCCGGATATTCACTACCGGCTGGCAAAGCGACTGGAAAAATTCGATGGAAAGCCAATTGCTGAGTATTTCTCCCAAAGCCAAACTATTGAAAGTAGACTGGGGTAAAAATCCCAAAGACTATCAGGCAGCCCCGATCAAAATCACATTCTGGTATGAAATTCCCGATTATGCAATCATCGGCAACGACGAAATGGCGCTGGTTCCTTTGACTATGCACGGACTTTACGACCAGGTTCGCTCATACCTCCGGATCGACACAGATATTCCGGAACGTCAGTATGGATTTAAAGACGGCTGTTCCCGTTTGGTGGAACTGGACGAGACGATTCAGTTACCTCAGGGATATCGTCTGGTGCAATCCGTCGAAGATAACCGGAAGAGCCCGGCAGCCGATTTTGAAGGCTATATCCGGCAAGAAAACAATAAAATCGATATACACCAAAAACTGGCCTTGAAAAAAAGAGTATATGAAGCCGGGGATTGGAACGGTTTCCGTACTGCCGTAAATGCTCACAAAGCTTTTGGCAATCACCTGATTATTAATAAATAAATCCGATCAGATCCGATATGAAAACAAATACTATAAAAAACCTGTTTTTCTGGATATTCCTCCTTTTTTCCGGTTCTTTGTCAGCCATCCCTTCCGAAGCGGAATTCCGGAAATTAGCAGAAACCTGGACTTTACATCAGGACGGTAGCCAGGAATATCGTTATTACAAAGAGCTGACCCTCTTTACCCATACAGCGATGAACTCTACTTATGGCCAGACTTTTATCACTTATAATCCCGATTTTCAGGAATTAAAGATACATAGTGCCTACGTAAAACAAAAGGATGGAACGACGATCCAAACTCCGGACAATGCCTTTGTCGAAGTATTGCCTGCCGGTGCAGCGGATGCTCCGGCCTACAATCGGTTGAAAGAAATGGTCATCGTACATACAGGACTTGAATTAGGAGCTACGATCTATCTGGATTATTCGGTTATTTCCAAGGCAGGGTATCTCCCGGCAATCGATGTATGCAAACCATTAGAAGAAAGTTCACCGATAAAGGAATACAGCCTGACCTTCAATTTACCGGCCTCCGTTATTCCGCATTATGCCCTTCTTCAGCTAAAAGCGCAACCCCAAAAATCGCAACGACAAGACAGGCAGCAACTGAAATGGACATTCCGCAATCTACCGGCCCGATCGAGAGAACAGGGTACCGGTTTACAGAACGGTGATCTGGCCGGAATTCTGTTTACCACTTATCCCACAGCTGCACAGGCTTTACAAAACCTTTACCGGCAATTCGATCCGGCTCCCACCCCACAGATCCAGGAGTTAGTACAACTCATAACCGAGGGATGTCAGTCGAATTCAGAAAAAATAACCCGTATCCAACAATATATTCAAACGGAGCTGAGCGATTGTCCGCTCTCCCTCTCTGAAACCGGTTTCCGATTCCGTCCTTCGGCCGAAGTGATCCGGACAGCTTATGGAACTGGTATAGAAAAGGTTAATTTGATGACCAACTTATTACGGGTTGCCGGAATAAAGGCAGTACCTGCAGCCGCTTATTCCATCCCTTCGGAAACAGACAACTGCGGTCTGAATGCAATCCGGGAATTTGTCATATTAGCCGAGGCTGACGGACGACCTTATCGGTTGAGCGTCCAAAATGCCGATCCGGCTGCAACAGACTGCACTTTCCTTGTCGATTTAGCCGAAGGGAAGAAATCGCTTCCTGATCCCCCTATCGCTTCGATCGGTTATCAGGCTTCGATCGTCATCACTCCCCAACAAGAAGCTGATATGGACATCAAAGCTACCCTCAATAATCTATTGATTCCCTATACTTCCAACTACGCCGGTACCTTACTACCCGGTATTCGGGAATATACTGTCACTCCGGGTGAAAAAACGACGACTATTTCCGGTAAAGGAAAAGCGGGATTGAAGCAGGAAGAAAATTATTACTTTTTTTATCTTCCTGTCTGTTATAAAGGAATAACGGGAAAATCCTATGCCTATTACAACACTTCCCGGTCAAAGAATTTATATTTACCGGCTTCGGTAGACGAAAATTATTCTTATGATATCCAGCTTCCTGAAAATCTGACTCTTTGTACACCGATTCAAGAAAAGAAAATCGATAACCCTATCGGTAGTTTCAAAATAACGCTGACTTCCGAAGGTTCTAGTCTCCACATCGAGCTAGCCCTTCAAATCAAAAAGCAACTCATAACGCCGGCCGAATATCCGGCTTTCCGTTCTTTGATAACGGAATGGACCGACCGGACCCGTAAACCGATACTTTTCAAAACGGTACAATAAATACGAAACGCCCCAAAGCCGAGGCCTGAGTTCTAAATGACACTGAACTCAGGCCTTTGCGTTTTTACAAAAGTTGAAAGAACGACCAAGGTTACAACGGTTAGGCCCAACTTCTGCTACTGTTGTAACCGTTGTGACTATTAAACGGTCTTCCGGCACAAAACCCGGCATCTTCCGTCAGCACTACAGGACCATTACACAATATCATCTTATAGTTTCCACCCTGAGATACTTTCTTGGATATTCCACAAATGAGAATAAAGTCCTTCTTGTCGGATAAGTTCATCATGCGTTCCTTCTTCCTTTATCTGTCCATTATCTAAGACGATTATCCGGTCTGCTTTCTTGATGGTTTTGAGTCTATGGGCAATGGCTATGACTGTACGGCCTTTGATAAGCGTGCCGATGGCTTTCTGTATCTCCACTTCATTTTCAGGGTCAAGCGAGGCGGTCGCTTCGTCCAGCAAAATGATTTGTGCGTCTTTCAGCATAGCACGTGCGATGGATATACGTTGCTTTTCCCCACCAGAAAGTGTACAACCACCTTCGCCTACCATCGTGTCGTATCCCTGCGGCAAGCGCATTATGAAATCGTGGCAACAGGCTTTCTTGGCGGCAGCGATGATTTCTTCGTCCATTGCATCGGTTTTACCGAAGCGGATATTGTTGCGTATCGTATCCTGAAACAGATAGACATCTTGAAAAACCATAGAGATGTGGCTCATCAGGCTTTCAGGTGCTATTTCATCCATCGGAACACCGTTGAAAAAGAGGTGTCCTTGCTGTGGATCGTAGAAACGGGCACAAAGCTTCATCACCGTGCTTTTCCCACTTCCTGAAGGACCTACAAGAGCCGTCAATGAGTTCTTCGGAAGCGTAACAGTTATATCATGTAATACTTCCTTGTCCTGATAGGCAAACGACACATGCTCGAATACGATGTCTCCTGCCGCCGGGGATTGCCGTTCTCCCTTCATCTCCGGCTCTTTCATCAAGGAAAGGATGCGTCCTCCGGCAATAGAGAAATAGCGGAACTCGGTAAAATTGGTCAGGGCGGAAGTCAGCGGGTCGAACACACGGGAACCGACTACAAGGAACAATATAAAGACAAGTAAGGAAAGTTCCCCTCCCAACAGCAGATACGTTCCGCACAGTACCATCATCGTCAGTCCGGCACGAACT
>NZ_LARE01000167.1:0-1035 GCF_000980245.1 Odoribacter sp. N15.MGS-14 | reverse complement strand
CTCCAGAAAGGAGGTGTTCCAGCCGCACCTTCCGGTACGGCTACCTTGTTACGACTTAGCCCCAGTCATCAGTTTTGCCCTAGGACGCTCCTTGCGGTCACGTACTTCAGGCACCCCCAACTCCCATGGCTTGACGGGCGGTGTGTACAAGGCCCGGGAACGTATTCACCGCGCCATGGCTGATGCGCGATTACTAGCGAATCCAACTTCATGGAGGCGAGTTTCAGCCTCCAATCCGAACTGAGACCGGCTTTCGAGATTCGCATCCTGTCACCAGGTAGCTACCCTCTGTACCGGCCATTGTAACACGTGTGTCGCCCCGGACGTAAGGGCCGTGCTGATTTGACGTCATCCCCACCTTCCTCTCGGCTTACACCGGCAGTCCCGCTAGAGTGCCCAGCTTGACCTGATGGCAACTAACGGTAGGGGTTGCGCTCGTTATGGGACTTAACCCGACACCTCACGGCACGAGCTGACGACAACCATGCAGCACCTAGTTTCGTGCCCCGAAGGGAAGACACCTTTCGGCATCCGTCACTAACTTTCAAGCCCGGGTAAGGTTCCTCGCGTATCATCGAATTAAACCACATGTTCCTCCGCTTGTGCGGGCCCCCGTCAATTCCTTTGAGTTTCATTCTTGCGAACGTACTCCCCAGGTGGATAACTTAACGCTTTCGCTAAGTCACCGACTGTGTATCGCCGGCAACGAGTTATCATCGTTTACTGCGTGGACTACCAGGGTATCTAATCCTGTTCGCTCCCCACGCTTTCGTGCCTCAGCGTCAGTAATAGCTTGGAAAGCTGCCTTCGCAATCGGTGTTCTGTGTGATATCTAAGCATTTCACCGCTACACCACACATTCCGCCTTCCGCAACTACACTCTAGTCTCTCAGTATCAGAGGCAATTTCGACGTTGAGCGTCGAGCTTTCACCTCTAACTTAAAAAACAGCCTACGCACCCTTTAAACCCAATAAATCCGGATAACGCTCGGATCCTCCGTATTACCGCGGCTGCTGGCACGGAGTTAGCCGATC
>NZ_LARE01000125.1:0-2628 GCF_000980245.1 Odoribacter sp. N15.MGS-14 | reverse complement strand
ATTTTTCCAACCGGGTCAGGATATCTCCGATGCAGGAACGCTCGAAACACAAGACCCCGTCTTTCCAGCTGATATATTCATAAACATCGACCAGTTTGACTACAGGTTTTCCATTCTGTAAAACATAGCGGTCATTCGGAGTCAGCACCGTTTCCTGTCTATCTTTCGTCTTCACATTCACTTTTCCGCTCACCAGGACGACCCCTTGCTCCATCTCATCCTCATAGGCCCGGATACCGAAAGAAGTACCCAACACACGCACTTCAAATTCCCGCGTTCTCACATAAAAAGGCCGATCGACCTGCTTAGCCACTTCGAGAAACACCTCTCCTTCCACATAAATCTCACGTTTTTCTTTTTCAAATTCGGCAGGATATACGACCCGGGAATTTGCATTCACCCAAATTTTCGTTCCTTCGGAAAAAGTGATGGACGAACGTTTACCGGCAGGCACCAACAGCTGATGGAAAACAGCAGTCTGTCGGTCATTGATTATCGTAGCTTCTTCAGTCAATGAATCAGTCCGGATACTGATCCGTCCGGTAGAATCATAATTCAGAACTGTATTTTCGGCAGCAACCAATTTTTCCTGTCGGTTTGCCAGCACCAAAAGTACTTCCGAACCAGTCCCTGTAGGCTTACCGACCAATTCTATAGCGGTAAGCGCTTTCTCCGCCTGCATTCGATATAGCCAAAAAGCTGTCGACAAGGTCAGTAATAAACAAGCGGCAACCGTACTTATCCGATATAGTAAACGAGGGCTCTTCCGACAATTCCGGCGGATAGCTTCCCATACCTGTGCCTTCTCTTCCGGCCTCATCCTCTGTTCCTGATGATGCATATTCCGGATAAACCATTGCGCTTTTTCCACCTCTTCAGCCAAAGCACAATCAGCACGCATCAACCGTTCCCAATCCCTAACGCTCTCTTCATCAAGACGTAAACAATACTTCAGGAATTCCTCATCCTGAACTAAATCATAAGCTTTATAATGAGAATAGTCTTTCAATATTAAACAGTTTTAAATATAAAAAACGTCCCATTCTTTTGGCGGATTTTCCGCCAAAAGAATAATTGACAGATGACAATTGACAATTGACAATTATTGGAAGCTTCGCTTCCATAAAGGAATAAAAAAGGTAAGAAAAATGAGAAAAGAAGCCAGAGGTAAAATAATTGATAGTCAATTTGATAGGTTCTATTCCTGGGGTATCCCGTTTCATTGTCAATTGTCAATTATCCATTGTCAATTAACCAGGCGCCCGCAGGGTCCACGAACTTTATAAACTTTATGGACTTTATAAACTTTCGACTGATTTAAACGGACGTTTATTTGGTAAACAGTTAAAATTGATTTTTCTACTCATTTTTTCAGAAAAAAAATCTACTTTTTTTTATTTTTTATTTCAAACCGCTACGATTATTTTCTATTTGTACACTTTCGCAATTTTCCAAACGAATAAAATCCTCCGGACGAAGCTGTTCAGAGTATTCGAAATAATTATCCCGAATGTCCAGTCCTTCGGTCCAGCGGGCATAAATCCCCTCCTTTCCACTCAGAGCAAAACGATTCGCCAGAATACGGATATTCCGGTGTACCGCCCCATCGGGCCGGTCATTTTCAGGCGCTATACTGATGACAGGAGAACCGCATTCCACAAAGAAGTTATTCCGGATCGTTACATCCGATACCGGACCGGATTCATACCAACTTCGGGCATCGTCGGCGATCAGTACAGCACTCATCGGAGTCCTGAAAAAAATATTCTTTTCAATCACCACTTTCCGGCGGGTAGTCACTAATATTCCCCGTGTCGGTATTCTGGAGAAATAATTATTCCGGATCAGTACTTCGGGTGTCCAGGTCACATTCTCCACCACAACAGGCTGTTGCTTCACCTGTTCATCGACGGGCCGGTCCAGGGTCAGCAAGATTTCATAGTTATCCAGTCTTTTGACTTGTTTCACCCGGGCCGATTGCAGTTTACGCAACGAGTTCACCTGCACCAACTCCACCTCATCCCCTTTAAAAAAAGCCTCGAAACCGAAGGATTGGTTATGCATAAAACGTACACGCACCTGATTAGAAGCCGGATAATCCATTACCTTCAGATGAGTACCGTGAATATTGATCGGATCGTCCTGAGCCCCTTCAAAACGAGAATCCAAAATACTCACTTTCCCCCGGCATCCCGACATTTGAACAAAATCGGCAAAACCGGCACAAGTCCGTCCGTGCCCCCATTCAGGTGTACAATTCAAACGGTTATAAGTCAAATTTTCCGAATATTGTCCGACAATCCCGAAATTACCCAGGAAATGGATATTCAAATCTTCAAGAGTCACCTGTTTACTTTTCAGAATCAAACCACAGACCTCGTCCCGGATAGCGTCCCGCATCTGAAATACTTGTCCTACGCGGCCTTCGGGACGTTTGTTGTAATTAAAGCGCACCAAACCCTTTTCCAGTTCAATCGCTTTCACCACATCACTCATCGGCGAATTGCAACGCCAGGTAACATTCCTCCAAGGCTCGAAAACCTGAGCTATACCACCGGTAAAGCTCCATCCTTCTCCCAGCCAGGTGAATTTTCCCTCCCGGATTTCATAGGGCGAATCGGGATGAAT